>CAXGBX010000028.1:0-12546 GCA_964008195.1 uncultured Flavobacteriaceae bacterium | reverse complement strand
TGAAAAAGTTATTTAAAGTTCTGGCCTATATTTTCCTGATGCTGTTACTATTATCCTTACTCCTCTACGCTTTAGGTTATGCTTATATTTTCAAAGCGGTAAAAACTACATATTTTACGGGGCACAAAACTGCCTTTATAGACGATCATCCTTATTTTGATAATCATGTAATAAAGAATTCAGATAAAGTACAGGAATGGCCTTTAAAAATGGATTATAATGAGGTGAAAGCAACCTCAACGCTGGACAGTTTGCATAAAAAACTGGAAACAGCCGCTTTCCTCATCATCAAAAATGACAGTATCTGGTATGAAAAATATTATCATGACTATGATGAAAAATCTAGAACCAATTCCTTTTCCATGGCCAAAAGTATAGTAAGCATGATGATGTATAAGGCAATTCAGGAAGGGCATCTGGAAAATATAAACCAGCCTGTATCCGACTTTTTTCCACAATTTGATAAAAGGCTAACAATAGGCGATCTTTCTTCTATGGCTTCCGGCCTAAACTGGGATGAAAATTATTACAATCCGTTTGCTTCAACCGCCAGGGCATATTTTGATGAAAATATAAGGGAACAGGTACTGGAACTTGAAGTCGTAGAAAATCCCGGGGAAGAATTTAAATATTTGAGTGGAAATACCCAATTACTGGGAATGGTACTGGAAAAAGCTACGGGCCAAACACTAAGTGAATATCTAAGCGAGAGCTTCTGGAAACCTTTAAGAATGAATGATGATGCGCTCTGGCAGGTAGACAGTGAAGAATCTGGTATGGAAAAAGCCTATTGTTGTATCTCCAGCAATGCCCGGAATTTTGCAAAGTTCGGAAAACTGCTCATCAATAACGGGGAATGGGCCGGCCGGCAACTTATGGATGCAGCTTATATAGAACAGTTATCTACCCCCAGGTTTGAAGAATCCCCACATTACGGATACGGCTTTTGGTTGAGTGACCATAAAGACAAGGATATTTTCTATATGCGCGGCGTTTTAGGCCAGTACGTAATCATTATTCCTGAAGATGATCTGGTAATCGTTAGACTCGGCAAAAAACTTATCAGGAGCGGCGATGAAGATAAACACTACCAAGACTTTTATATGTATATTGATGAGGCTTATAAAATGTTCGACCATGCTTCATAAACTTAACCTGGAAAATATTCTCTTTCTGGATATTGAAACCGTGCCTGAATTCCGCGATTTTTCTGAATTGGATGATGACAAGAAAATACTTTGGGAAGAAAAGTCGAAATATCAGCGGAAGGAAGAATTTACTGCTGAAGAATTTTATGAACGAGCCGGAATATGGAGTGAATTTGGAAAAATCATTTGTATTTCTGTCGGGTTTTTTAGCTTCAGAAATGATGATCGAAAATTCAGGTTAAAAAGCTTCAAAGGCGAAGAAGAAAAACTGCTTAGAGACTTCACTGCATTATTGGAAGAATATTTCTATCAACCTAATCACCTGCTTTGTGCACATAATGGAAAAGAATTTGATTTCCCTTATATCGCCAGAAGAATGCTTATCCATAACATGCGCTTGCCTTCAAAACTGAATCTCTTCGGAAAAAAACCCTGGGAAGTACCTCACCTGGACACCCTTGAATTATGGAAATTTGGAGATTTCAAGCACTACACGTCACTCAAACTCCTAACCCACGTACTTGGAATCCCTTCTCCTAAAGAAGATATAGATGGTTCTATGGTTCGGTCAGTATTTTACGATAAAGGAGAAATAGACAGGATCGTTGAATATTGTGAACGCGATGTAATAGCCATCGCCCAGGTAATTTTAAAGCTAAGGCAGGAAAATTTACTGGATGAATCTGAAATCATTTCAGTATAGAATATTCTTAAAGTATTGTTATTCAGAAGTGAAGATTCGTTTATTCACTTACTAAATGTGTAACTTTAAATTATACGAAACCAATAAATTCTTATTTATGTATTTATATATCGAAATGTGGAATGTTACTACTAAGTGGATGAAACTAAACCATGACGAAAGAAGAAAGCTCATGGACAATATGAATAACAGGATAAAAAACATGAGAGCCAGTGGCGTTGAAAATCTTGGATGGGCAAGAAATGATGAACACACTCCGTATAGAAGTGACTATCACTATATGACGGTATGGAAAATGCCCTCTAAAGCAGAAGTAGAAGCTTTAGAAAGCAATCTGAAGAAGGTTGGATGGTACGATTATTTTTCACAGGCCAATTCCAGGGGAGAAATGATTTCACAGGAAAAAGCAATTGATTTTCTTGTGGATATCGAAGAAAACTCAACTTCGATGTCTTAATGTATAAAATAGAGGTCTGAAAAGGTGTACGGTTATCAGCGCGAGGAACGGCGCAATCTCTTAATTATTGAACTATAAGTAAGAGATTACTCCACTCCGTTCGTAATGACTTTCATATTCGCCTTTTCAGACCTCTTTCTTTTAATTCAATTTCATTTCAGGGGTTTCTCCTTGGATGACTAATTCGCCCTCCGTGGCATTTTGAATTTCTTCCACGCTTACGCCGGGAGCTCGTTCCAGTAATTTGAATCCCTTATCAGTAACCTCTAGAACGGCTAGATTTGTAACTATCTTAGTTACACAACCAACTCCGGTTAGTGGCAATGAACACTTTTTCAGAAGTTTTGAGTCTCCGGCTTTATTGGTATGCATCATTGCTACGATGATATTTTCTGCGGAAGCCACCAAATCCATAGCTCCTCCCATTCCTTTTACCATTTTTCCCGGAATCTTCCAGTTCGCGATATCACCATTTTCGGCTACTTCCATCGCTCCAAGAATGGTTAGATCTACATGCTGACCTCTGATCATTCCGAAACTTAAAGCCGAATCAAAGAAACTCGCTCCGGGACGTGCCGTAATCGTTTGTTTTCCAGCGTTTATAAGATCTGCATCTTCTTCTCCATCAAAAGGAAATGGTCCCATTCCCAGGATTCCATTTTCGCTTTGAAATTCTACCTGTATATCATCACGCACAAAATTTGCTACCAGGGTTGGAATTCCAATTCCCAGATTTACATAATATCCATCTTTTACTTCTTTGGCTATTCTTTTCGCTATTCCGTCTTTATCTAACATCTTTTTAATTTGTTAATTTGAGAATTAGGTAATTTGAAAATTATCTCTTTTTGCTTGAACTTATAATTTTAGAAAGAATCTTGTTGATAGTCTTTAGGTCTTCTAATAGTTCGATCCTTGGAGAAGGAAGCACTTCAGACTTCAAACATAATTCTAACCAGTAAACAGTTTCATCAGCTTCTTTTGCAGCAATTTTGAACTTATGTATAAAATCAGCTTTGCTTTCTGCATTTTGAGCTTCCTTCACATTCGCACCAATAGATGTTCCACTTCGAAATAATTGAGAAGCCAGTTCAAACTTGTGTTCTTTCCGCAGTAATTCTGTAAACAGAATAACTTCTAAAGAAAAATTAAAAGTCTTCTGAACTATTATATTATCCTTGTCATCTCTCAATCTTCAAATTTTCAAATTAAAGCATTTTCAAATTTATTTTTGTCTTACCGTTCGTTGTTCAATTCGTTTCTCATAATCTTTCCCCTGGAAAATTCTCTGTACAAATATTCCCGGAATATGAATGTGATTTGGGTCCAGTTCACCTGGTTCTACCAGTTCTTCCACTTCTGCCACTGTAATTTTAGCTGAACCACACATCACCGGATTGAAGTTCCTTGCGGTTCCTTTGAAAATCAGGTTTCCGGCTTTATCCCCTTTCCAGGCTTTTACAAAAGCAAAATCAGCTTTAAAGGCTTCTTCAAGAACATACATTTTTCCATCAAATTCCCGGGTTTCCTTTCCTTCGGCGACTTCAGTTCCATAACCTGCGGGTGTGTATATTGCCGGGAAACCCTGTTGTGCTGCCTGGCATCTGGCTGCTAAAGTTCCCTGCGGAATCAATTCTACATCTAATTCCCCGCTTAACATCTGCCTTTCAAAAATGGCATTTTCTCCAACGTAGGAAGAAACCATCTTATCAATTTGTTTTTTATGAAGTAATTGTCCAAGGCCAAAATCGTCTACCCCGGCATTATTGGAAATACAGGTAAGATTCTTTACGTTGAGTCGCACAAGTTCAGAAATCGCATTTTCAGGAATTCCGCTTAAACCGAAACCTCCAAGCATAAAGGTCATTCCGTCATTAACGCCTTTAAGAGCGTCCTGTACATTTTTAACCGTTTTTATGATCATTTTTTCAGAATTTTACCCGAAAATACGAAAATAAAAATCTGGTCGCAACGAAAGTCCGTCGTGAATTATAGCTTTATAAAAATAGCCAGGTGTTTTTTATGAAAAGTTTAAAAATCCAGCTCGTCTGGCACAGAATTATCAGTATTCTGATCTGCTCCATAGCTATCGCAGTTAACTTCAATACTTAGATTCTCAGGTCTTTCAAATGCCTCCTTAGAAACATTCAAATCTTCGTTCTTGTATACATCTTTCATATACATTCCCCAGATAGGCAATGCCATGGTAGCTCCCTGACCATAAGTAATTCCGGGAAAGTGTACTGCACGATCTTCTGCTCCTACCCAAACTCCGGTAGCCAGATTTGGTACCATTCCAATAAACCAACCATCACTTTGATTTTGTGTAGTTCCTGTTTTCCCGGCTATAGGATTTTTGAAGTCATAAGGATATCCCGTAACCGCTCTCTCATAATCTAAACGACCTTTCGCCCAGGTGCCTCGGAGTCTTACTCCAGATCCAGATTGGGTTACCCCTTCCAGTAAACTGGTGGTGACATAGGCTGCTTCCTTGCTCAAAACATCCCTGGTTTCTGGTACATGTTGATATAGTACCGTTCCATTTTTATCTTCGATTCGATTTACTAGAACAGGTTTTACATAAACCCCCTGATTGGCAAAAGTGCTGAAGGCTGAAACCATTTCAAAAAGACTTAGATCTGCTGTTCCCAAAGCAATTGAAGGAACTTCCGGAATATTCGTCACATCCACACCCAGTTTTTCGGCCAGGTCTATTACAGGTCCGGGACCAGTTTTATCGATAAGTCTCGCGGTAACAGTATTAATAGATTTTGCGAGAGCTTCCTTCAAACTAACCATTCCTTCATAATCATCATTACCGGCATTCTTGGGGGACCAGTCATTTTGATTGCCATGCTTTCCTGCTTCAATCGTAAATCTTGCCCTTGGTAACGTATCACATGGAGAAAATTTCAATTGATCTATTGCTGTAGCATACACGAAAGGCTTAAAAGTAGATCCCACCTGTCTTTTTCCCTGTTTTACGTGATCGTATTTAAAGTGCTTGAAATTGGTTCCACCCACCCAGGCTTTTACTTCACCGGTTTGTGGCACCATAGACATCATGCCTGCCTGTAAGAAAGATTTATAGTACAGTATGGAATCTCGCGGAGTCATCACCGTATCAATCGTTCCCTTCCAGCTGAAAACACGCATCTCTGCATCTTCTGTAAAAGACGCTCGAATCTCTTTATCAGACTTCCCCTGGGCTTCCATTTTTCTCCATCGCTCAGATCGTTTCATGGCGCTCTCCATAAGACTTTCCACTTCACTTTCATCTATATCCCTGAATGGTGCTGTAGAATTATTCTCATTTTGACGATCAAATTCCTTCTGTAAATGTGAGATATGTTTTGTTACGGCATCTTCAGCATACTCCTGCATTTTAGAATCTATACTTGTATATATTTTCAAACCATCCCTGAACAAACTGTATTCGCTACCATCAGGCTTTGGATTTTCCTCGATCCATTCTCTCATGAATTTCTGAAGATAAGCCCTGAAATAAGTTGCCATCCCTTCATCATGACCTTCCGGGGTAAATTCAATTTTCATGGGTAATTTCTGAAGAGAATCCATTTCCTGTTCAGAAATATAACCATTGCGATTCATTTGTTCAAAAACCTGGTTCCGTCTGGATTTCACCAGGTCTGGCCTTCTCATAGGATTATATAAAGCCGAATTTTTCAGCATTCCCACCAATACCGCTGATTCTTCTATTTTAAGGTCTCTGGGTTCCTTATCAAAATATATTTTGGAAGCTGAACGTATTCCTACGGCCTGATAGATAAAATCGTATTTATTAAAGTACATCGTGATGATCTCTTCTTTGGTGTACTGGCGTTCCAGCCTGGTGGAAATCACCCATTCCTTAACTTTTTGAAAAACCCTTTCTACGTTATTCTGCGCAACATCTTCGGTAAATAATTGTTTCGCCAGCTGTTGGGTGATTGTACTTGCACCTCCCCTAGTCCCCAAATACACTGCCGCACGTAAAGTTCCCTTGGCATCTATCCCGGCATGTTGATAAAATCTTTCGTCTTCTGTGGCTACCAGCGCCTGCACCAAATGGTCTGGAAGATCTTCGTATTTTATGGGTGTTCTGTTCTCGCTGTAGTATTTCCCTAAAGTTTCACCGTCTGAAGAAAATATTTCGGTGGCAAGGTTGGTTTCAGGGTTTTCAAGCTCTTCAAAAGTTGGCATTTTCCCAAAAGTTCCCCATCCGGCTAGTAAAAAGATAAATATCGAAATTAGAATTCCTATTCCAAAAAGTGTCCAGAATCCAACGATATACTTCCTGTTGCTGTGAACAGGTTTTTTAGTTTTTTTGGTTGTGCGGGCCATTTATTTAATGAAAATTAATTGTCACTGTTTTCAATTCTGAAACCAACATCTGTGATTCCTTCTAATTCCTGAATCCCGTCTACTTCACCATTCTTGCGCATTGCCTGCTGAATGCTTACTTCGTAGATGCCAGGTTCCTCAAATTTCACATTCTCTTTATACCAGAGCTTACTCTCTTTAATATCACCAAACCCTGTACCGAGCCACTCTCCGTTTGGTCTGGTCATTTCATACTCTAAAGTATCACTAATCACTTTTCCCTGCGGAAATTTTATCTCAGTGATTAAAAACAGATTACTATAATTGTAATCATTATTATTTCTAAGGTTGATGAAAAGGTCATAAACCTTTGTAGAATCTATATTCTTAAGTTCAAAATTAACAAGGGAGTCTTTGTGCCATCCTTGCAAAGATTGATACTCATCATACACCCTGTTCCGGTCGCAAGATGATAAAAGGATCACTCCAGAAATTAAAAAAGAAACAATTAAAACACTACGCATTTTTAGGCTTTGAAGTATTCCCCTTCTGTTTTTTTCTTTTCTTATTTTTATTCTTATTTCTACGTTTGCGCTGTGGTTGCTTTGGTTTATCGAATCTGGTTAAGCTATCTTCACCAATACCATCATTAAAACTCTTCTTATCAGCCTCGTCTAATTGCAGATTCAATTCATATTCTTCTAAACTACCAACGGTCTCTTCCTTCTTATTTTTAGCAATGATCTTATTAGCCTGTTCCGGAGTTAATGTATGCCAGTTCATCCATTCGCCTTCGTAAGCATACCAGAGAAGACCCTTAAAAATGTCTATTTTCTGACATACTGCTGTGCCTTTCTTTGTCTTTAACTTAACGTCAGTTTTCGGAAAAGATTTTAAAGCTTCCAGATAAGTATCTAATTCATAGTTTAGACAGCATTTCAATTTCCCGCATTGTCCGGCTAATTTCTGCGGATTCAGGGATAATTGCTGGTATCTTGCCGCCGAGGTGCTAACCGATCGAAAATCTGTTAACCAGGTTGAACAACATAGCTCACGACCACAAGAACCAATTCCGCCCAGTCTTGCCGCTTCCTGACGGAGGCCTATTTGTTTCATTTCAATACGCGTATTGAATTCACGGGCAAACTCCTTGATCAATTGTCTAAAATCCACGCGATCTTCTGCTGTATAATAAAAAGTAGCTTTAGATCCATCTCCCTGGAACTCGATATCACTAATTTTCATGCTCAATTTGAGCCTAATCGCAATCTGTCTTGAACGTTGCTGTATCTTCTCTTCCCTGTCCCTTGCTTCCTGCCAAACATCAATATCCCTCTGGGAAGCTTTTCTGTAAATCTTAAGGATTTCTCCGGAATCTGGATCTTCTTTCTTCTTTTTCATCTGAACTCTTACCAGTTCCCCGGTAAGACTTACGATCCCAACATCATGACCCGGGCTGGCTTCTGTAGCCACCACATCGCCTATACTCAGACTTAAGTTTTCAGTATTTTTAAAGAAATGTTTCCGGCCGTTCTTAAAACGGACTTCAACAAAATCGAAGGGTTCCACCCCTCCCGGAAGAGACATATTGGAAAGCCAGTCGAAAACGGTTAATTTGTTACAACCGTCGGTGCCGCAGGTTCCATTGTTCTTACATCCTTTCGGCTGACCGTCTTTGCCGGTCGCGCAACTTGTGCAAGCCATATATTATATATAATTGGGGAAGTCGCTTTTGTGCATTTTATATCCATCATTCTGTCCTGCTTTTTCAGCAATTATTGCAGAATCTCCTTCATCTTCACGAGCTTTATCAGCCGTATGCACATCTTCAAAGCACCTCCTTGAGGTTCATAAAAAATTTTCAACAGTAAATATACCAATTATTAATTGGCTCTGCCATTTTAGTAAAGAAACCTATTGCTTAAATCTTAAAACTGCCGACCTTCCTTTTTTGAATATTTTATTGCTCGCTCCTTTGCCTTTTCTAAGTGCCTTTTGCTCTTCGTAAGGCAAGGCTGCAATTTCTTTACAGTCGTCTGAACAACAGTCATTCATTTTTTCAGCACATTCCTTACACTGAATAAAAAGTAGGTGACAAGCTTCGTTAGCACAATTTACGTGCGTATCGCAAGGCTTTCCGCATTGGTGGCATTGTGCGATCACATCTTCTGAAATTCTTTCAGAACGACGATGATCAAAAACAAAATTCTTACCAATGAATTTATTCTCAAGCATCTGATTATCAACCTGCCGGGTGTACTCAATAATTCCACCTTCCAGCTGATACACATTTTTGAAACCACGATGTTTATAATAGGCACTGGCTTTCTCACAACGAATTCCGCCGGTACAATACATTACCAGGTTTTTGTCCTCTTTATGCTCCTTAAGATCTTCTTCAATAATATCCAGTGAATCTCTAAACGTATCTACATCTGGAGTGATCGCTCCCTGAAAATGGCCAATTTCGCTTTCGTAGTGATTCCTCATATCTACTAAAATTGTATTTGGATCACTTATTAGTTCATTGAATTTTGAAGCATCTACATGAATCCCTTTATTGGTCACATCAAAGGTTTCATCATTTAATCCGTCTGCCACGATCTTGGTTCTAACCTTTACTTTTAATTTCAGGAAAGACTTAATATCATGTTCTATGGCAATATTTAAACGAACATTATCCAGGAAATAGATCTCATCCAGAAAGCTTTTGAATTCATTAAAACGCGTTGCCGGAACAGACAGTTGCGCATTAATACCTTCGTGGGCGACATAAATTCTACCAAGAACATCCATCTGGTCCCAAGCGATGAATAAATGATTTCTGAATAATTCGGGGTTTCCGATCTTTGCGTAAGCATAGAAAGAGAGCGTAAGCCTGTCTTCTCCGGCTTCTTCTAAAAGGGCTTCTCTTTCTTTAGCGCTCAATTTATTGTACAGTTGCATGCTATACTAATATTTTAAGTGTTAAAGAAAATTTTTGCAAAGATACATTTTTCCTTTAAGAGACCAATATCCTTAAACCAAATCACAAAATTCCAAATTTTCGGAATAATTCCATAAATGACTTATAAGTTTTATTGTATTGGAGCAAAACTTATATTATTTTAGCAGTCCTTAATTTCACAATTATAAAATACATTCATGAGCAACGATAAAGAAAAAGACGCGAAACTAAAGGCATTAAAACTCACCCTGGACAAAATGGATAAAACCTACGGCAAGGGTACCGTGATGAAAATGAGCGATCAGGTAGTAGTAGATGTTGACGCCATTTCTACCGGTTCTTTAGGTCTTGATCTCGCCCTTGGCGTTGGAGGATATCCAAGAGGAAGGGTAATTGAAATTTATGGACCTGAATCTTCGGGTAAAACAACGCTTACGTTGCACGCCATTGCTGAAGCTCAGAAAAAAGGAGGAATTGCCGCATTTATAGATGCTGAACATGCTTTTGATCGTTTTTATGCTGAAAAACTGGATGTTGATATAGACAACCTGATTATTTCACAACCTGATAATGGAGAACAGGCGCTTGAGATTACAGATAATCTGATCCGTTCCGGAGCTATAGATATCATTGTAATTGACTCGGTTGCCGCCCTTACTCCAAAAAGTGAGATCGAAGGAGAAATGGGAGATTCAAAAATGGGGCTTCATGCTCGTTTAATGTCCCAGGCACTTAGAAAGTTAACTTCTTCTATCAGTAAAACCAACTGTACGGTTATTTTCATCAACCAGTTGAGAGAAAAGATTGGGGTAATGTTCGGGAATCCTGAAACTACTACCGGTGGTAACGCTCTTAAGTTTTACGCTTCCGTGAGGCTTGATATTAGAAGATCTACCCAAATAAAGGACAGCGCAAACAATGTAATGGGGAACAAAACCCGGGTTAAAGTTGTAAAAAATAAAGTGGCTCCACCATTTAAAACTGCTGAATTTGACATCATGTATGGGGAAGGAATTTCCAAAATTGGAGAAATCATCGATATTGGGGTAGACTACGAAATTGTAAAGAAAAGTGGTTCCTGGTTTAGTTATGAAGACACGAAACTTGGTCAGGGTCGTGATGCAGTGAAAACCCTATTGAAAGATAATCCAGATCTCATGGAGGAGCTTGAAGAGAAAATAAAGAATGCTATAAAGCTAGCCAAGGAATAATAGACCTCTTAAATTTAAATAATATTTGAAAATCCCCGATCTGGGGATTTTTTTTGCTTTGTACGCAACCTTTTCTATTTGATCGCATCTACCATATAAATGTAAATATAGTATATGAAACGATTGGTTTTTGCCTTTATGGCATTGCTTAGCTTAAGCAGTTGTTCAGTTGATGACGACGCTGCTAATTTAACTTATGATTTTGCTGAAATTACAGATCATGAGTTTCCTGAATTCTTTGAACCTGGGAAAAGTTATGACCTCAAATTAACCTACAAAAGACCCAGTACCTGCCACAATTTTATTGGAATTGATGGGGGAAGAGAAGATATAAATTCAAACGAAATATTCATGTATGCTCTAACCTCTGTTAGTTCTGGAGCTACAGAATGTAATTCTTCCAATGAAACTGAGTTAATTTCACAAACTACCATTAGAGGCTTTAATATTAGTGCAAATATTGCCGATGATGAAGTCTTTATTTTTCAGCTATGGACGGGTGAAGATGCTAGTGGCGAACCCATTTTCACAACAGTAGAGGTGCCCGTAGGGGATCCTGAAGTTCCAACTCCTTCGTCATAGTTTAAATATATTTGTATTTGTTTGAAATCTGAAATTGGTAAAAATTAAGAATCTTATTCAAGGGTGTAAAAACCAGGATAGAAATGCCCAGGAACAGCTTTACCGCCTTTATGCGGCAAAGCTGTTTGGTGTATGCTTAAAATATTCTGAAAATTACCAG
The DNA here is from genome assembly GCA_964008195.1 of uncultured Flavobacteriaceae bacterium. Lineage (GTDB taxonomy): Bacteria > Bacteroidota > Bacteroidia > Flavobacteriales > Flavobacteriaceae > Christiangramia. Next base: position 1,015 of record CAXGBX010000028.1, on the reverse strand, counting down.
CAGGCAGAAGATAACTTACAGGATGGATTTGTTACCATTTTTGGAAAGATTGCCCAGTACAAAAATGAAGGTTCCTTTGAAGGTTGGATGAAACGTATTTTAATAAATACCGCTCTACAAAAACACAGGTCCCAGAAAGTGTATGGAATCACTAACGAAGACCAGATTCAGGAAGAGGAAATTGAAATTGAAACTGAAGAACTTTCAGTAGATTTTCTTTTGCAATGCGTACAAAGTCTTCCTGAAAGGTATCGACAGGTTTTCAATATGTATGTGATGGATGATTACTCGCACAGGGAAATCGCCACAGCACTAAAAATATCTGAAGGAACTTCTAAATCCAACCTTGCCCGGGCAAGAATGGCTTTAAGGGAAAAAATTGAAAAAGAACAAATTATTAAAAATTCGGCTCAATCATCATGAAAGAAAAGAAAAACATAGACCGGATTTTTCAGGAAAAGTTCAAGGACTTTGAAACCGAACCCCGTGAAAAAGTATGGGATAATATTGCTTCAAGACTTGATAAAGAAGACAAAAAAAGAACCGTTATTATTCCATTATGGTTCAAAATTGGAGGAGTTGCGGCTGTATTAGCCATCGTATTAGCAAGTCTCCTTTTTACAAATAATCAGCAAACTTTTAAGGGGGAACCGGAAGTTGTCTTTGAAAATCCTGAAAATTCTACAAATGAAATTGATAGCACTAAAAATCCTTCTGACGAAGGGAATATTTCAAATGATGCTGAGAATCCTTTAGCAAAGGGCGAAAAGGATATTGATTCAGATAATGATGGGATGAACTCCAATTCAAATCATAAATCTTCATCAAATTCAGCAGTTACCGCTAATCAAAATATTCAAACTTCAGCTAATAAAAAAGATGAAATAATAAATTCTAGTAGAAGATCTAATACCGAAAAAGCTGTCGCAAATAAAACTAAAAAGCAACATGTTCAACATGAGATTCAGAAAAAGGCTGATAATGTTAATACTTCAGAAGGCTCAAATGAAAATAC
>CAXGBX010000027.1:0-12729 GCA_964008195.1 uncultured Flavobacteriaceae bacterium | reverse complement strand
CGGTAATCTCTACCTCACAACTCTCTTGTGCCGCAAAATAAGCGGTAAGAAAACGCATCGCGGTACCAGCATGATGAATGTCAATTATTCCAGAATTCTTTTCTAAAGCCTTTTTTAAAACTACGGTATCATCACTATTGGATAGATTTTCTATTTCAATAGTGGGATACAAGGCCTGTAGGATGAGTAACCTGTTAGATTCGCTCTTAGATCCGGTGATTTGAAGATCTGCCTGAAGATTTTTCGAGGTATTTTTGAGGGATATCGTCATTTTTGAAAAGTAAAGAAATGAAATACTAAATTAATCTTTCTTTTCCTTTCCGCGAAACTGGCCGAAAGCTAAAATAAAGCCATATAGAAAGGCTGCCAATAACTGCCCAATCAAAAACTTGATAAGTTTCCCTTCTCCAATTCGCTCTTCAAAAAATGCGTTAAAATCGAGACTACCGTATTCGAAAAAAATTGTGATCACATTATATAAAACAAGAAAAGACAGGCTGAGCCAGAAAACAGACTTCCAGAAAGACTTTTGTTTTACAATCGTCTTGAACTTCATTATTTCAGCTTTTCGTTATTCTTGTGTCTGTCTTTATCCCGCTGTGTTTTGATGTCAAGCTTTTTATCAAAAGATTCCTGAAGGTCTATACCTGTTTGATTCGCTAAGCAAAGTATTACAAAAACCACATCTGCAAGTTCCTCTCCTAAATCCTTGTTTTTATCACTCTCCTTCTCACTTTGTTCACCATAGCGACGCGCAATAATCCTTGCTACTTCACCTACCTCTTCGGTTAGTTGGGCCATATTGGTAAGTTCATCAAAATACCGTACGCCATGTTCTTTGATCCAGTTATCTACCGCTTTTTGCGAATTCCCGATATCCATATTATGCTTTTTGTTTTGAATCCAATATTATTGTCACCGGACCATCATTTAGAAGTGAAACCTTCATATCAGCTCCAAATATCCCGGTTCCTACTTCTTTCCCTAGTTCTTTCTGAAATTTTGTAACAAATTTTTCATACAAGGGTTCAGCTACATCTGGTTTTGCAGATTTCGTATAACTGGGCCGATTCCCTTTTTTAGTGCTGGCATGTAAAGTAAACTGACTCGCAATAATTGCATCGCCATCAGTACTTTTCAGGGAATCATTCATTATCCCATCTTCATCATTAAAAATTCTCATATTGATAATTTTCCGGCAAAGCCAGTCAATATCCTCATCATTATCTTCGTCTTCAACTCCCAGTAAAATCAATAAACCTTCCCGCATCACCGCACAAACTTTCCAATCTACGGTAACAGATGCCTCTGATACTCTTTGAACTACTGCTCTCATTTATTTTTGATATTGATCTACTCTATAATTATCTTCTTCTCCATCCATAATCTGGAGATAACTTTTATATCTGGACCAGGCAATTTCGCCCTCTTCCAAAGCCTCTTTAATGGCACACTTTGGTTCTTCTATATGCATGCAATTATGAAATTTACAATCCTGTTTTCTTTCAAAAAACTCAGGGAAATAATCTCCAATTTCTTCCCGATCCATATCTACGACCCCAAAGCCTTTGATGCCCGGAGTATCAATAATTCGGGCATCCATGCTTAAATCGAACATTTCAGCAAAAGTAGTGGTATGCTGCCCCTGGCTATGTTGTCTTGAAATTTCTGATGTTTTTAGATCCAATTTAGGTTCTATGGCATTGATAAGGGTTGATTTACCTGTTCCGCTATGTCCAGAAATCATACTAGTTTTCCCAGTCATTTTTTCGGTTACCTTATCAACGTTTTTTCCGTTTTTTGCTGAAATTCCTATACATTCATAGCCTACAGCTCGGTATAATTCAGCCAGATATTTCACCTCTGCAAGCTCCTCAATAGTGTAAGTATCAACCTTATTGAAAAGCAGTACCGCAGTAATATCATAAGCCTCTGCAGTAACCAGAAACCGATCTATAAACGTGGTTAGAGTTGGCGGATTATTAAGCGTAATCAGCAAAAAAACCTGGTCTATATTCGAAGCAATAATGTGTGTTTGCTTTGAAAGATTTACAGATTTACGGATGATATAATTCTCCCGTTCCATAATCTTTTTGATGACTCCTGTGTTGCCCTCAACAGCTTCTTCCAGGTCAAAAACAACCTCATCGCCTACAGCTACAGGATTGGTACTTTTTATACCCTGTATCCTGAATTTCCCTTTTATCCTACATTCATAAAATTCACCGTCTTCAGCTTTCACCTGATACCAGCTACCTGTAGACTTATAAACCGTTCCCTGCATTTATACTAAATTATTCATATTCTGAAGTGTATTTTATTCTGGTACAAATTTATAAGTTTAAATCAAGATGGACGCTATATAGCCTAAATGCTTTGTGATTACCTAATTCCGTCAAGTATTTTTTGCTGATGATTGATAGATTCCTGATGAATTGCCTTGAACATTCTTAGAACAAATTCTTCACTAAGTCCCTTCTCCTCACCTTCCAATACCATTTTACCAAGAATTTCATTCCATCTTTTAGTTTGTAAAATAGCCACATTCTTATCTTTTTTCACCTCACCTATTTCCTCCGCGATTTTCATCCTTTTGGAAAGAATCTCCAGGATCTGACTATCGGTAATGTCAATTTTTGATCTCAGGGCAGTCAATTTATTCTGAAATTCTTCATTCCCAGAAATTTCCTTTCTAACTTTTAAATCTTCCATCATTTTAATAAGTGTTTCGGGTGTTATTTGCTGCGCGGCATCACTCCAAGCTTTATCTGGGGTATGGTGTGTTTCCACCATAAGTCCGTCATAATTTAGATCCAGGGCCGTCTGGCAAAGATCAAAGATGATATCCCTTCTACCGGCAATATGGGATGGATCAAGGATCAAAGGCAGATCTGGAAATTTGTTCTGAAGCTCGATCGGTATTTGCCATTCCGGGTTGTTCCTGTACTTGGTTTTTTCATATGCTGAAAAACCTCTGTGGATCACTCCCAATTTCGAAATATCAGCAGTATGTAATCTTTCTACAGCACCAAGCCACAAAGCAAGATCTGGATTCACCGGATTTTTAACCAATACGATTTTGTCTGTTCCTTTTAAAGCATCAGCAATTTCCTGAACAATAAATGGTGAAACAGTAGTCCTGGCTCCAATCCAAAGAATATCTACATCATGTTTTAATGCAAGATCTACGTGATTGGGGTTAGCCACTTCCGTAGTAGTAAGCATTCCCGTTTCTTCTTTTGCCTTCTGAAGCCATTTTAAACCTAATGCTCCAACTCCTTCAAAGTTTCCAGGCCTGGTTCTGGGTTTCCAGATTCCCGCTCTTAGAACAGTTGCATCACTATCTTTTAACTGGTGCGCGATCGTTAAGACCTGTTCTTCGGTTTCGGCACTACAGGGACCTGCGATTACCAATGGATGTGACAATCCGAAATCATCTAACCATGTTCTGAGTTCTTTTTTATTTTCCATTTTCTACTATTTTAAATTCTTCACTCTTATTAATTCCGTTTAGTACTTCTTTGATATGATTCGTTCTTTCCATTTCACTGAATATTTCCTCAAAATTATCTTCATCCATCAGTTTTCTGAAATGCTTTAGATTTGAAATATATTCATCCAGTGTTTCCATGACATTTTTTTTATTCTGACTGAAAATAGGAGTCCACATCGCCGGAGAACTTTTCGCCAGCCTCACTGTGGAAGCAAATCCACTACCAGCAAGGTCAAAAATATCCCTTTCGTTCTTCTCTTTTTCCAGCACCGTTTTACCAAGCATAAAGGAACTTATATGTGATAAATGCGATACATAGGCAATATGCCGGTCATGGGAAGAAGGATCCATATACCTAATTCTCATCCCGATCGCTTTGAATATTTCCAGGGCTTTTTCCTGAAGTTTAAAAGCTGTTTTTTCCACTTCACAGATGATGTTCGTTTTATTTTTGAACAAACCATAAATCGCGGCGGTAGGCCCGGAGAATTCAGTTCCGGCAATGGGATGCGCAGAAAGATAGTTTCGTCTGTTTGGATGTTCAGCGACTACCTTACAAATTTCTTCTTTGGTAGATCCTGCATCTATAACCACACAATCTTTTTTTACTATATCCAGCACCCTGGGTAGTACTTTTAAGGAGCTGTCTACGGGAATGGCCAGATACACCAGATCAGCATTTTTAAGTTCCTCGAAATCTGCTTTTTTATCGATCAATCCAAGTTCTAAAGCTTTCTCCAGATGCTCTTCATTTTCATCTATCCCATAGATTTCAAGGTTCTCCATTACAGATTTAAGATCCAGAATAAAAGACCCACCAATCAATCCTATACCTACTACAAAAACTTTCATGTTTTTATTCTTTTTAAAGCTTCTTCAATCACCTCTTCAGTTGCACAAAGAGAAAAACGAACATAACCTTCACCCTGAGAACCAAAAATAAATCCCGGTGTTATAAAAATATCTTTATTATAAAGCAGGTCATCTACAATATCGCCGGAAGTCTTTCCGCGGGGAGTTTTAGCCCATATAAAGAGGCCTACCTGATTTTCATTAATTTCACAATTTAATGCTGAAATTATTTCAAGGACTTTTTTCTTCCTCTTAGCGTACACTTTATTGATTTCTTCAAACCAGGAACCTGATAATTTCAATGCTTCTACCGCGCCCGCCTGCACCGGGAAGAACATTCCGCTATCCATATTCGATTTCACTTTCAATACGGCATTGATGTTTTTTTCACTTCCTGCCAGTATTCCTACTCGCCAACCGGCCATATTAAAACTTTTACTCAGCGAATTCAATTCCATCACATAATCGCTCAGACTTTCTTTTTGAAGAATACTCCTTGGATGATCATTCTGAATAAAACTATATGGATTATCATTTACCACTAATATTTTATGCTTTTCAGCAAACCCGGTTAGTTTTTCAAAAAAGCTATCCGGAGCTACAGATCCTGTAGGCATATGCGGATAGTTCACCCACATTATTTTCACTTTGCTCAGGTCTTCTTTCGCTAACTTTTCAAGATCTGGAAGCCAGTCATTCTCTGCTTTCAGCTCATAATTACGCTCATTGGTATCCAGTAATTTAGAAACCGAACTATATGTAGGATAGCCGGGATCTGGCAAAAGCACCTCATCCCCTGGGTCTAAAAAAGCCATAGAAATATGCATAATACCCTCCTTACTCCCCATTAACGGCAATATTTCTGTCTCGGGATCTAAATCAAGCTGATAGAATTTCTTATAAAATCCTGAAATGGCATTCCTTAATTCTGTAATTCCTTTGTATGGTTGATACTGGTGTGCTGCACTATTCTTAAGCGCTGTGTTTAAAGCTTCCAAAACCGCAGGTGGCGGAGCGAGGTCAGGACTGCCGATCCCGAGATTGATAATATGCCTACCTTTAGCCCTGAGATCGGCTACTTCACGAAGTTTCTTCGAAAAATAGTATTCCTGAACCGTATCGAGTCTTTTCGCCGTTATCATGACAACTTGTTTTTATAGATTCCCAGAATTTTTAAATCTTCTGTCATTATTTTTAATACATCGATCGCCTTTTCAAAATCCTGTATCTTTTCAAAAGTTACATCCACAAAAAATGAATATTTCCAAGGTTCATCAATGATGGGAAGCGATTGGATTTTGGTCATATCTAAATACGAATCCCTAAGTATATTCAATACCGAAACCAGGCTGCCACGATCACTGTTCAAATCAAATTTAAGGGAAGCCTTGTCCAGCGTCTCTCCATTAGGCTTTTGCATTTCTGTACCTAAAACCAGGAACCTGGTAGCATTACTCTTTATGGTATGAATTTCCCTGGCCAGGATTTCCAATCCATACATACTCGCGGCTGCTGGACTGGCCACAGCCGCAACTTTCAACTTTCCTTCTTCTGAAATTCTCTTTGCAGCTTCAGCCGTATCTGCATCTTCAATCAGTTTAATATGTGGATGCTTTTTAAAGAATTCTTTACACTGAAGCAAAGCCATAGGATGGGAAAATACCTTTTTAATATCTTTTATCTCCTGCCCTTCAACCGCCATTAAATTCATATTCACCGGCGTATAATGTTCCCCAATCACACTTAAATTATATTCATTTATAAGGGCATAATTTGGTAAAATGGAACCCGCAATACTATTCTCAATAGCCATTACCGCTTCAACAGTCTCTTTTGAAGCCAGTTTTTCTGCGAGCTCGTGAAAAGACATATGTTCCACCACGTCTACTTCATTTGGGTAATAATCCATCACCACCAGATGATGAAAAGAACCTTTAATTCCCTGAATTCCGACTTTCTTATTCATATTAATACAATAAAAAAAAGTCCCGATCTTAGATCGAGACTTTTATATAATTTGATGTTTTAATTAATCATATAGCATTCCCGATCCTATCCCTGGTATAGAAATAAAAATAATAGAATGCGTTCCAATTAATTAAACCTGTCATTTCCAATAATAATGAATGACTAAATTAGTCTTTAAAACTTAGATTCAAAATTTTTCTTCTTTTAAATCATGAGTTTTCTCATATTCGGAAAATCAGGTATCGTTTGATGAGAATTACAATTTTTCGTAACTGAATTTCGTTGAAACTTTGAATTATTTTCAGCAGCATCCCTGATTATTTATTGCTAATTTTGAAATTGAAGCTATGGCTATAACCGTAAACAACATATCTAAACATTTTGGCAACCAAAAAGCGCTAGATGACGTTAGTTTTGAAATTTCAAAAGGAGAAATCGTTGGGTTTCTTGGTCCTAATGGAGCCGGAAAATCTACCTTAATGAAAATTCTTACAGGTTATCTAAGCGCGGAAAGCGGAGAAGCTAGTGTGGACGGACTAAATTTAGATGGTCAGAAATCTGAAGTTCAGAAACAAATAGGATATCTGCCGGAGCACAATCCATTATATACTGAAATGTATGTTAGGGAATATCTTCACTTTAATGCATCCGTTTATAAGACAGATAAGAACCGGGTGGAAGAAGTAATTAAACTTACCGGACTTACCCCGGAAGCCAATAAGAAAATAGAACAACTTTCAAAAGGTTACCGTCAACGAGTTGGGCTGGCTGCCGCGTTGCTGCATGACCCGGAAGTATTGATTCTGGATGAACCTACCACCGGCCTTGATCCAAACCAATTGGTAGAGATAAGGACGCTCATTAAAAATATTGGGAAAAACAATGCTGAAGGCAAGGCCGGAAAAACGGTTTTTCTATCTACTCATATCATGCAGGAAGTAGAAGCAATATGCGATCGTGTTATTATTATTAATAAAGGAAAGATCGTCGCAGATAAAAATCTGAAAGAACTAAGAGAAGGAAATGATCAGATCATCTTTGTAGAATTTGATTATAGAATTGAAGAGATAGCGCTTCAAAAAATCCCAAATCTTACTTCAGCAAAGAATATCGGCGGATTCACCTATGAATTGATTTTCGACACCAAAAAAGACATGAGACCGGCAGTTTTTGATTTTGCCCACGATAACGGACTCAAAACCCTTCAGCTCAATCAAAAAACTAAAAACCTGGAAAGTCTTTTTGCTGAGTTGACCAGCTCCCCCTAAATCCCCCGAAGGGGGACTTTTAAGGCAAATCTATTTAACCCCCTTCGGGGTATGGGGGAATTAGGGGGTTTCAAAAATAAGCTTCCCTCTAAACTTCTCCTCTACATCTACCTCTGGAGGCCGATTTACCGAAATGATATCTCCATAACTCACAATTTCGCCTTTTAGGCTTTGTTGCGGATTAACAATAAGCTTGTTCGTTCCGCGGTGAAATATTTCGTAATACTGAACAATCAAATCCCGGCCTTCCAGCCTGCCGTCCCCCGCAGCAAAGAAGAAATCTGCATTTTCAACATTTCCGGTCAGGAAATAATTAGAATAATTGTCATTTGTGATCCTCAAATTCTCAACGTCAAGATCAAGTTTAAAATCCCCATTGGTATGAATTTCAGGATCCAGATCCTGATTTTCGGAAACCAGCCATAAATTTTCAAAATTTAAAGTTCCAAGACTTTCCAAAGGGATGTTACCGGCATGACGCAGATAGGTAAGATCTGGTACCGTAACATAGATTTTCGTGATCTCATACTCCCTTACCAGATTACAAACATTTTCGTTTTGAAGGATCAGTCGGCCGTCAACTACTTCAGCAGTAATTTCATTTAATAAATTCTCCCCGCTTTCAATTACTACTTTCTGTTTAGTTCCCTGTTCAATAAAAAGCTTGATTTTATCATACAATATGATTTCAGAAAAATCTTCTACTTCTACTTCAGTTTGAACAATGTTCCCGGCTTTCTGAAAACAGTCCCCGGCATCTTCAGAATCACAGCTCAGAAAACCTATAATCGCAATTATGAATAGTATTTTTTTCATCTTTTATAATCTGTATCCTATTGAAAATTCTACAGCTTCGGCATTCGCTCCATGCGATCTAACCGTAGCTGATGCCCACCAGTGTTCAGAAATTTCTCTCTGTAAGCCCATTCTGTTATAAAGCTGATCTACATAATCTGTATATGGGTAGTACACATAATACCCCAGGTGTGTGATCAGCGACATTTTATTGAAGGTCAACTTATGTCCAACAAATAATCCTACTCTTTTCGCATCCTCATCTCCCGTGGTTCCTTTTAAAGGAAAAGCCGTTGCCTGATATTCAATAAATTCTTCCAGCGATCTTGAAAAGAATAATTCAGCACCGCCCTGTAACGTGCTTTTATGATTCAGCACCTTATCTGCATAGGCTGATAGTGTTAAGAATGGAAGCCTGGGAGAACCAATTACTCCTGAAGTATTTACACCACTTCTTAGCGCAAAATTATAATGGAAGGGCTCAGTATACTTTTCTTCTTCCCCTCTGGGTATATAGTCCGGATGTTCTTCATGATCCAGCAAATAATTTAAACCAACATTAAAAGTAAATGTATTGGTACTATGGTTTGGAGAACCAAGATCGGCATTGGAATAATGGATAATTGTAACACCTGCCTGTACCCCCAGACCACCAATAATATTTTCCTTTTTTATATTCCCCATTAAATAGGTAGAACTTAAAAATCTCGTTCCGTAGGCATTATTGATATAATTCTCATCTGCATCATACGGATTTGTAGTATAAGCCACTCCCTGGCCTATTCTAAACATTAAAAGTCTTTTCAACGCGTAAAAACTGAAGTGACCGTATAAAGAATAATTTTCGCCCAGATAGGTATTTTTCATATTCTGATAAATGAAAGAATACCCAAAATCAGGATAGTTATAGCGACTTTCCCATTTTTCCAGTCCGTAAGTTTTCCTATTCCAGCTAAGAAGAAAACCTTCAGGATGATCGGTAATTAAATGTGCTATGTCTGGATTATGTTCTAAAATACTTCCGTAGAAATAATTGGCATCCAGAGAGAAGTATTTTTCAGGTTTTTCTTCCTGAGACTGCAGCAACAGACTGAACAAAAGGAAAAGGCAGGGGGAAATTTTTTTCATACGGGGGCAAATCTAACACATTTACGAAAAAAACAGCCTCTTGGATGAAACCTTAACTAATTAGAAAACTGCAGAGGCGATTTTATGGATATTGGTACTCTTGCCCATAGAATAATAGTGCAGTACAGGAGCTCCGCCGGCGATCAATTCTTTGCTTTGCTGAATACACCATTCTACCCCTACCTGCCTTACTTCTTTATTATCTTTACATTTTTCAACTTCCTGAATAAGACAATCGGGCATATCTACATGAAATCGATGCGGAATGATACTCAGTTGTCTTTTAGTAGCAAGCGGTTTGAGCCCTGGAATTATAGGCACATTTATGCCATTTTTACGACATTTCGCCACAAAATCAAAATAACAATTATTGTTGAAAAACATTTGAGTTACCACGTATTCTGCACCAGCTTCAATCTTTTCTTTTAATCTTTGAATATCTTTGTCTATACTTGGAGCTTCCATATGCTTTTCCGGATATCCGGCTACTCCAACACAAAAATCGGTATTGTGTCCTTTCTCAATAACCTCATCTAGGTATTTACCATTATTGAGGTTGATAACTTGATTTACCAGGTCTTTTGCAAAACAATTACCATCTGCCTCGGGTGTGAAATAAGTTTCACTTTTAACCGCATCACCCCTAAGGGCCATCACATTCTTGATTCCCAGAAAATCAAGATCAATTAAAAAATTTTCTGTATCCTCTTTAGAAAATCCGCCACAAAGAATATGGGGTACCGCATCTACGCCGTATTTACTTTGAATTGCAGCACAAATCCCAACCGTCCCGGGACGTTTACGTACAATCTTCTTCTCTAAAAGTCCGTTTTCACGTTCCTGATAAACATATTCTTCCCGATGATAAGTTACATCAATGAACGGCGGATTAAATTCCATCAAAGGATCTATACTCGCGTAAATAGATTTAATATTCTGCCCTTTTAAAGGTGGTAAAATCTCAAAAGAGAATACGGTGCGGTCCTTTGCAGCCTCTAAATGTTCGGTGATTTTCATTGAAATATTTATTTTCTCGGTTTTGGGCGTTGCCCTTCGGGCAGGGCTTTCCGCTGTATCCCGATAAAAATCGGGGGATGCCGCTTCAATCCCTAACGCATTATTTTGTATTTAGCCTTTAGCCATAAGCTTAATGGCCATTTTGTTTATTTATGTCAAATTCCTGGCTTTCAGAATTCTCTTTTTTGTCATCCTGAAACTGTCACCTTGAGCGCATACAAAGCTCAGCTTCTCAATACTCAATACTAATCCGCGATATTAGGATTCAGCCATTTCTCCGCCTTTTTATAATCTATTCCTTTTCTATCGGCAAAATCTTTTACCTGGTCTTCTTTTATTTTTCCCAGCCCAAAATATCTGGCTTCCGGGTTTGCAAAATAGTACCCACTCACACTAGCCGCCGGCCACATCGCCAGGCTTTCGGTAAGCTTTACGCCTATTTTCTCTTCCACATTTAAGAGTTCCCAAATCGTTAACTTTTCTAGGTGATCGGGACAGGCGGGATAACCCGGTGCCGGACGTATTCCTTTGTACGATTCTTTTATTAGATCTTTATTGCTCAGGTTTTCATCAGAAGCATAGCCCCAGTATTTGGTTCTCACCTCTTTATGCAGATATTCCGCAAAAGCTTCCGCTAAACGATCGGCCAGCGCTTTGATCATAATAGAATTATAATCATCGAGATCTTTTTCAAATTCTGCGGCGAGTTCAGCAGTTCCAAAACCGGTAGTAACGCAAAAACAGCCCATATAATCCTGAATCCCACTTTGCTTTGGAGCTATAAAATCGGAAAGGGCGAAATTTGCCTTTTCAGCATGCTTCTTCAATTGCTGCCGAAGTGTTCTGAAAATAATCTTTTGATCTTCTGAAGCTTCCTTATATTTCACTTCAATATCATCGTCATCAATAGAATTTGCTTCAAATAATCCAAAAATCGCTTTTGCTTTCAGCAGTTTTTCATTTAAAACACGTTGCAATAAAACCTGGGCATCGTTAAATAAGCTTTGTGCCTGCTCACCTACTTTTTCGTCTTTCAGAATATCAGGATATCGACCATGCAGATCCCAGCTTCTAAAAAACGGTGACCAGTCTATATATTCTTCCAGCTTTTTCAGATCAAAATCTTCAATTACCCGGGTTCCCAATTGATTTGGCCTGGTAATACTGGTAGATTCCCAGTCGATCTTAAATTTATTGCGCCTTGCTTCCGGTAGCTTTAAATAGCTTTTTACTTTACTGCGTTTCTTAAAGTTTAATCGGAATTTATCATATTCGGTCTTAAGATCGCTTTTATATTTTTCCCGGGTGGTTTCTTTCAACAACTGCCCTACAACGGTCACAGCCCGAGAGGCATCGTTCACATGCGCAACCGCAAAATGATATTGAGGATCTATCTTTACAGCAGTATGGGCCTTAGAAGTAGTGGCACCTCCAATTAATAGAGGAACTTCAAAATTTTGTCGCTGCATCTCCTTGGCCAGGAAAACCATTTCATCCAGCGACGGAGTAATTAATCCGCTAAGTCCAATTACATCTACATTTTCTGCTTTGGCGGTTTCAATGATCTTTTCGGGTGGAACCATCACTCCCAAATCGATGATCTCATAATTATTACAACCGAGAACTACCGCTACGATATTTTTACCAATATCGTGCACATCACCCTTTACGGTTGCCATGAGGACTTTTCCAGCCGCCTGTCTTTTACTGGATTTATCTGCTTCTATATAAGGAAGTAAATAAGCAACGGCTTTTTTCATTACCCGTGCCGACTTTACCACCTGTGGCAGAAACATTTTTCCGCTTCCAAAGAGGTCTCCTACCACATTCATCCCAATCATCAACGGGCCCTCGATAACGTCCAGGGGCCTGTCAGCCTCTAGTCTGGCCTGTTCTATATCCTCCCGAATATAGGTGTCAATTCCTTTAACCAACGCATGGGTAATCCTGTCTTGCAGCGGTTTTTCCCTCCAGGAAAGGTCTACCTTATTTTCTCTTTTCTTACCAACAACATTTTCAGCAAAATTCAGCAGTCTTTCGGTGGCATCGTCTCTTCTATCAAAGATCACATCTTCTACGTGTTCCAGCAGATCTTTCGGGATCTCATCATAAACTTCCAGCATGGAAGGATTTACAATCCCTATATTCATACCCGCTTTAATGACGTGATACAGAAAAACCGAATGCATCGCTTCCCGGACGGGATTA
>CAXGBX010000026.1:0-13390 GCA_964008195.1 uncultured Flavobacteriaceae bacterium | reverse complement strand
AAGGTTATCAAGTTCCAGATTTTACCGATCAAATCGAAGCTAGTGATAATTGTACTTCCCCTGAAAATTTAGTGATTACACAAAACCCGCAAGCGGGCGAAATTATTAGTAATAGTCAAACAATTACTTTAACCGTAAAAGATGCTGATGACAATGCCACTAGCTGTGATATCCAATTAACACTCCAGGAGGAGCAGGAAGCCACATTTACCTGCCCGGATCCTGAACAAAGAACGGTTATAGAATATGATGAAAATTGCGATTTTGAGATACCTGATTATCGTGATAGGATCACCAATTTCCAGGGTTTTGAAAATGATCCGATTCTGGTACAAAGTTCGGTCAGGAATGGGGATATTCTTAATATAAGTATTAGTATTTCCGATGGTACGGAAGAAGTTGGGGAATGTAATTTTCCTGTTAATTTAGAAGATCAAACTCCACCAGAAGTAATTTGTCCACCTAAGATCAATGTTCCTTATACAGATTCCAAAGAATATGTGGTGGAAGATTACTTTTCAGATTTACAAATTTCAGATAATTGTTCCACGACTTTTGAATATTCTCAGAGTCCAATGCCGGGAACTGTAATTGATGAAGATACTACCATCGAATTTATAATCATTGATGAAAATGAAAACCAAACTGGCTGTAATTTCAGGATAGAATTTTTCAGGGAAACCGAACTTAAGATCCTGAATTGTCCAGGAGATCAGGTAATTGAAGTTGATGCTAATTGCAGTTATCCCACACCAGATATAGCTTCTTTAATAGAAACCAATATTGAAGGTGCTGAAATTAGCCAAAATATAACTCCCGGTTTTCAAATAAATGGTTCCATATCATTGACCATTACCGCAAAATTTGAAGATCAAACAGATATCTGCGAGGTGCAATTAATTGCAGCAGATACCATAGATCCGGTTATTTCATGCCCAAGAGATCAGATTGTGTCTCCAGATGGAAATGGGGAATTTATGTTGCCTAATTATCTTTTGCAGGCTGAATATGACGACAACTGCTTTATCGCCCAAACTGAACAATTCCCAGATGTAGGAACTATAATTGATAACAATACCGAAGTTGAGTTAAGAGTGACCGATGATTCGGGAAATCAAACTTCCTGTTTTTTTAATGTAGACTTTGCAGATAATCCGGAAAAACCATTTGATTGTAAAGGTTCTATTAGTTTCAACCTGGATGATTCTGGAACACTCACTATAGAGCCGGAAGACTTGCTCAATATTACCGGTGATGCTTCAGAAGTTGATAAATATGAATTTTCGCTGAGCAGGGAAACTTTTGGTTGTGAAGATGTCACCGGTCAGATTCCTGTAACAGTAAGTTATACCGGGCCGGTAAATGGTTCGTGTACGGTTAATGTAGATATTAATGAGCTGATTGCTCCGTTAATTGATTGTCCGCAGGAGAGCATTGACGTAGTTTATGAATCTGGGAGTGAATATAGATTACCTGATTATTCCAGTGTTTTCGAAATTAATGATAATTGTACACCTTCTTCAGAACTCAGTTTTGAACAGTCACCACAGCCGGGAACGGTTTATACCCAGGAAATTGAAGTCCCCGTAGAATTAAGGGTTACAGATAATAATGGAAATGAGACAACTTGTTCCTTTTCTATAAATCTAACTCATGGAGGTGAAACTCAGCCCCAACCACCGGTAACACAAAATGATACGTATGCCACGGCTGTGAATACCACACTCAATGTTGCGTCTCCCGGGGTGCTTGGAAATGATTCAGATCCTGATAGTAGGGGGATCACAGCGGTACTGGTTCAGGATGTAACCAACGGTACCTTAACTTTGAATGCAAATGGCTCATTCACTTATATCCCGAATACAGATTTCTTAGGACCTGATGGTTTCACCTATGTGGCGAACGATGGAGAATTAAATTCGGAAATAACTTCCGTGACTATCATAGTAAGTGGGTCCTCTCAACTTCGTTTAAATTGTCCCCAGAGTGAAAGCGTTATTAAAGCTAACGAAAATTGCGAATATATAGTTCCAGATTTTGCTACCCGTGTAGAGTTTTCACCTTTAAATGCCACTATTGAGCAATCCATACCTCCCGGTACCTTTGTAGAAGAGGAAATGGATATTACCATTACGGCAAGTTTCGAAGGCGAAACAGAGTCCTGTACTTTTCAATTGCTTCTCCGGGATAATACACCTCCAGTAATAAGTTGTCTTGGCGATAGAACCGTTTTTATTTCTGAAGGGGGGACATATGTAGTTCCTGATTTCAGAAGCGAAATAGAGCGAAGTGATAATTGCGGTTTGGGCCCGGTTGTTCAGGAGCCAGAACCCAATACTGTAATTGATAGCGACACGCAGGTAAATTTTGTGATTTTTGATGCTGTAAGTAATGCCAGTACCTGTAGTTTCAACCTTAACCTGGAGGTAGATCCACCTGGGAATCAGGCACCAATTGCAACTTTAGATACCTATTCCACCTTTATAAATACCACACTTAATATTTCAGCGGCAGATGGGGTGCTTTCAAATGATATCGACTCAGATTCTGACGCACTTACTGCAATTTTAGTGGATGATGTCAACAACGGAAGCCTCACTTTGAATGCTGATGGTTCATTTGTTTATGAGCCTGACAATGAGTTTACAGGAACCGATCAATTCAGCTATTTTGCCAATGACGGAGAATTTAATACCGAAGAAACTTTTGTAAGTATTGAAATTCTGGAAGCTTTAATCTTAAATATTCAGTGTAAAGAAAGCTTTGTCCTGGAGTTGGATGAGAATGGAGAGGCTATATTAAATGCGGAAGATCTTTATACCGGTGATGATACCGGAGTAAGCTTTAGTCTGAGCAGGGATAACTTTAATTGTGATGATATTGGACAAAATGAAGTAATATTAACTTATTCCGGTGGAGCATCCGGATCGTGTAATATAATGATCAATGTGGTAG
Source organism: uncultured Flavobacteriaceae bacterium (assembly GCA_964008195.1). GTDB lineage: Bacteria > Bacteroidota > Bacteroidia > Flavobacteriales > Flavobacteriaceae > Christiangramia. Next base: position 10,435 of record CAXGBX010000026.1, on the reverse strand, counting down.
ATTTGATTCCCCCGAATCTGGAAACACAGGATATAAGTATTAACCTGGATGAATCTGGTATGGCAAGTATTTCTGCGGAAGACGTAGTAATAGGATTTAGTGACAATTGTGATCCTGAGCTTATCTTTGAATTGAGTAGATCCAGTTTCTCCTGTAAAGATGTAGGAACAAATGAGATACAGGTGACTGCGGAAGACAGTAGCGGCAACAGGATCACAGAAACCGTTATAGTTACAATAACAGACGAAAACGAGGCTTGCGACGGATCTTTGGAAGGCAGTGAATATATTTTTATCTATCCCAATCCCAATACCGGAAGTTTCAAAGTAGCTACGCCTTCAGATGTTACCATTCAGCGTATGGAGGTTTTTGATCATCGCGGGAGATTTATTGCGGCTAAAGATTACGATGCAAATGCGGTGGAGTATGCTATAGATCTCGGGCCCTTACAGGAAGCAGTATATGTGGTGAAACTATTTACAAATGAGGGAACTGAGGTAAGACGTTTTATTTTTAAATATTGATCTTTGACTTAATATACTCGAAGATCTTTTCCGGATTTTCATCAAATTCAAACCATTTTATTGCAGGATCTTTTCGAAACCAGGTAAGTTGTCTTTTGGCAAATCTCCGGGTATTCTTTTTAATTTCTGAAATGGCTGTTTCCAGATCTGTTTTTCCATCAAAATGATCAAACAATTCCTTGTATCCTACCGTATTCAGAGCATTTAGATCTTTTCTCGCATACAAAGTTTTCGCTTCCTCAACTAGGCCATCTTCAATCATGATATCCACCCGTTTGTTGATGCGCTCATAGATGGTTTCTCTTTCTGCCGTTAGACCTATATTGATTTTTTTGAAATTCCGCCCTGGCTTTTCCTGATTTAGAAATGAAGAAAAGGGTTTTCCGGTTTCAATACAAATTTCCAGAGCCCTGATCAGCCGATGCGGATTTTGAACATCTGCAGTTTTATAGTATTCTGGATCCAGCACAAAAAGCTTCTTCTGTAGCCAGTCGATGCCATCTTCTTCCAGATGATTGTTCAGGTTTTTACGTATTTCAGGATCAACCTTTGGGAATTCATCCAGACCTTCGGTTACCGCTTTTATATAAAGTCCGCTGCCACCAACCATTACTGCTATTGACTTCTTTTTGAAGATTTCGTCTAGTTTTTTTATGGCATCCCTTTCAAAATCCCCCACCGAATATTGATCTTCTATGGAAATATGCTGGATAAAATGGTGGGGAACGGCTTCCAATTCTTCTTTTTCGGGCACTGCTGTACCTATTTTCATTTCTTTGAAAAACTGCCTGGAATCTGCTGAAATGATTTCAGTATCAAAATGCCTGGCAACTTTTATGGAAAGTGAAGTTTTTCCAATAGCAGTAGGCCCTAAAATATTGATCAGGTAATTAGACATTCAATTTATATCCACAATTATGGCAAAATTCAGCATCATCCAGGTGTTTGCTTTCGTTGCAGTTGGGACAGGACTGGGTGTTCTTTATAGGTTTATTATCGGTTGCTTTGCTATATTCAGCACTTACAATCCCTGTAGGGACAGCGATTATCCCGTAACCCATGATCATAATTAAAGCAGCGATAAACCTTCCCAGGGGAGTAACCGGGGCAATATCTCCAAAACCAACGGTAGTAAGGGTAACGATACACCAGTATATACTTAAAGGAATATTATCAAAACCACCAGTAGTGCCTTCAACCAAATGCATTAAAGTGCCGGCAATCACACAGATAATAAGAACGGCAAAAAGGAATACGAGTATTTTGGCTTTACTGTTTTTAAGAGCACCAATAAGTTTTTGGGACTCCCCGATATACCGTGTAATCTTTAAAATCCTGAATACACGCAATAATCTTAAAGCTCTTATAGCGAAAAGGAGGTTGGCGCCTCCAAAAATAAAACCTATGTAACTTGGTAAAGTAGAGAGAAGATCTACAATCCCATAAAAACTGAAAATATATTTTTTAGGTTTGTTAATAGCAATGATCCTGAGCATATATTCGATAGAGAATATTCCGGTAATGATCCACTCTGCGATATAGAACTCCCATGCATATTTGATTAGCAGGGAACTTACGCTTTCCATCATCACCAGTGCTACACTTATGATGATCACTACCAGTAAGGCAATATCGAAAACACTACCCGCGGGGGTATCGGCTTCATAAATTACTTCATGAAGTTTGTGTTTCCAGAGCGGCATGGGTTTGTCTTCTTTCAAATTGAATTATATGGATTAGTTCAAATTTAAGTATTTTCTTCGATTACGATTAGGGATTGCGATTGAACTTCCAGAATCTGATCGAAGAACTTTCGCAGGGCATCATAAAATTCTGTTGGATATAGACTACGCCGGAACGACAGTAAGCACTGAATTTTTACAATATTTTCTTGAAATTTTGTAGCGGTAAATCTAAGACTTGCTTCATTGCCCTGAATCCTCAAATTCTTGGTTTCAGGTAGTGAGGTAATTTTATAACCTTCAGGAATTTCAATAGATGCCATATATAAATAGGAATCCTTATAACCAAAATCAATAGGATACGAGCGCGATTCGCTATGGAATGGATTTTCGGTAAAAAACTTAAAGCTAAAAGGATTGAAATAAATTTTATCATTAATCTTCTGGCTCCTATTCTCCAATGAGAATTTCACTTCCAGTTTTTCGGATAAATTTTCCTTATTTGAAACTTCTACATTTGTTGCATACGTAGATTCGATTGGATGAGTTATCTCTTTGAAAATATCAGCAGGACTAAGCATTTCTATCCCATTTCTTTGGTTTAAGGCGTGATAGCCGTCTGTTACCTGCAGGGAATATCCTTCAGAAGTGCCATCTGGCTTTATCTTTAGAGAATCTTTATACATAAACCTTGAAAAATCATGAGGCTCAATATCTATCCAGGAACTTCCGTTTTCAAAATCCATTAGACGCGCATACTTATTCAATGCTCTGTAGGGCAATCGCCCAAAATCCAGGTTCTTTTCTGTAGCATCCAGTAAATATGATTTTTCCTCCAGCTTTAAATGGACAAAGAAATAATTGAAGTCGCCCAATACCGGATGTAGTTTGGTTGGGAAACCTTTGCTCCTGGTGGCAGACATTACGGGAAGAACATTAAAACCTTCAGAAGTATAAAGGTTGTGAAGTATGGTGTTAATTTCAAGCACACTTCCGGTTTTTTCATCCAGTATATTCCTAATGTTCATATCGGCATAAATATTATACTTCTCATTCCAGTTAAATTCATCCTGAACGTACTTATAGATCTTCCGTGCTTTTTCAAGATTATTGGGCATGGAAGAAACACTTTCTGGTAACAGGTCTTCAACCAGTCTATCTTTTTTTAATTGTCGGCCAATACTTTTATCTGTTTTAAGTTCCTTATCCACATCTTCCCAGTCTCTCGTGTACTTTTGGACATAACCATCAAGTTTTGTGATTTGTTTGAGCTCGAAGTCTATTCTGCTTAAATAATTTCTTTCTGCAGTTAAAAATTTTTCAGCTTTAAAAGCCGGTATGTCTTCCATTACAAAAATTTTCTGGACACAATCTGCCGCAGTAGCATTGGGACTAAATCGAATACAGCTTTTTACTACTGAAACCGAATCTTTTTTTAATTTAAGGTAGCCTTTTATAGTAGTGTAATAGTCATAATTTGCAGGGATTTTAGCCGTAAATTTTGAATAAGCTTTGGGAATATAATCCTGAAATTTCCAGGTAGTAAAATCAAAAATAAACGGGGAAATCTTTTCGTAAGAATATACCAGTATCGAACCCGGTTTTACATCAGGGAACGTGAATTTTTTGAGATCATAATTTTCAAACTCTTCCGTATAAATTTTCTCTGGATCTAAAGTATGTTTTACTCTTTTTCCATTTTTCAGATTATACGTAGAGGCTTTAAGATTGATCACCTTTTCGCTATTCTGATCATTTTTTCTAATTGGAATTTGAATATTAGCTTCATCAAAACCTTCCTTATTAAAGATCTTAATCTTTGCTGAATAAGTGGTCACTAGGTCAAAATCATTGTCCTTATCAATTTCACTGAAACCTTCTTCATAAATATATAAAGCATTTGCCAGGGAATCTTCTGGGTAAGAAGTGGCCTCTAGATCACTAATAGACGGAATAGTATTTTTAGTGTTGAATTGGGAATTTTGAGCATTTAAGAAAATAGAAAACAATAGGAAAACGCAGTAAATAATCTTATTCATGTACCGATAATTGAATTATTTTAAAATTATGCTTTTTTCTTAAAAAACTTTGAATAATATGTTGAGCATCCCTGTTATCCTTCATCGGTGTGATAATGGAACGAATAATATCGAGGTTGTTTATTTGATGGTTTAGGTTAAAGTAACCCACTCCTTTAAATTCCCCGTCTTCAATCAATAAAGCGCTTTTTTCATCCACCTCACGTCCACGGCCTATAAGCAGCATATGTTGGTTCTGGTAAGAATATCTTTCTATTAGTTTAAGAACTCTTTCATTGTAAGATTCAGGTGATTCTTCTTGAATACAGCCCCCATGGCAGCTTTTTATGGTGTAGGCAAAACAATTGCCGGTACCGCCATGCAAACCCGCAAGACGTTCACATAATTCATATTCTGTCACCCATTTCTCCAGCGCATTTTTTGCAGACCTTAAAGATCCGAAAGTGGTAATATTTTTTTTGGTTTTATTAGCCCGATCAATTTTCAGATTTATATAACCATTTTCATCAGTAAAGTGATACAAAGCATGACTGAAAATATCCTTTTTTAAAGCTCTGTTATATCGTGGCTTTAATTCTTTTATTTCCTGGTTTTCTTTCAGAAGGGCGATCAATTCATTGCCGGTAAGTTCATAAGAAACAGAAGCAACCTTGCGTTGCATTTCCTTTGATTTGGGATTATCGTTGGTAAAATGCTGATTTACCCTTTTCCGAATGTTTCTGGACTTACCAACATAAATAATATCGCTTTTTTCATTGTGAAAATAATAAACGCCTGTCTCTGAGGGAAGTTCTTCAAGGATATAAACCAGTTTTGTATCCATATTCGCTTTTGGTTCTTTGCGAACATGCTCTTTCATAATGTCTTTTTCAACATCTTTGGCAAGAAGCATTTTAAAAAGCTTGATAGTAGCCTGCGCATCTCCGGAAGCACGGTGCCGGTCACTTAGTGGAATTCCCAATGATCTAACGAGTTTGCCTAAACTATAGGAGGGAAGGTCTGGAATCAATTTTTTAGAAAGTTCAACCGTACACAGGCTTTTTCGTTCAAACTGAAAGCCTAGCCGTCTAAATTCCATTCTCAAAATGCGGTAGTCAAATTTGGCATTATGAGCTACAAGAATGCAGTCCTGAGTGATTTCAACAATCCTTTTAGCGACCTCATAAAATTTGGGAGCATTACGTAGCATTTCATTATTAATACCCGTAAGATTTACTACAAAAGGTTGAATGGGTTGCTCCGGGTTCACCAGGCTAATAAACTGATCTACTACTTTTTGCCCGTCGAACCTGTATATTGCGATTTCAGTGATTCCTTCTTCATTGTATTTGCCACCCGTGGTTTCTATGTCTAATATTGCGTACAAATTCGCCCTCCTTCGTTAATTATAATTTCTTTCGCCAAAAATACTACTGCCAATTCGTACCATTGTAGATCCACAGTCTATAGCAATCTGGTAATCACCACTCATACCCATAGATAATTCCTTTAAGTCTGGATATTGCTCCTGAAATTTGTCAAAAACCGACTTCAAATATTTGAATTCAGATCTTACCTGATCTTCATCATCGGTAAATGTTGCCATGCCCATAAGACCGATTATATTCACATGTTCCATCTTGGAGTAAGCTTCTGAAACCAAAATTTCCTTAGCTTCTTCGGAATCTATACCGAATTTGGAATCTTCTTTGGCAATCTTAATTTGCAACAGGCAGTCTATTGTTCGCTCATTTTGCCTGGCTCTTTTATTGATTTCCTTCAGAAGTTTTAAACTGTCTACGGCATGTATAAGTGAAACGTACGGAGCCATATATTTAACTTTGTTCCGCTGAACATGACCTACCATATGCCATTCAATATCCTTGGGAAGTTCTTCCCACTTATCGGTCATTTCCTGGATTTTATTCTCACCTAAGATACGCTGGCCGGCATTGTAAGCCTCCATAAGGTCTTCATTAGGTTTCGTTTTGGAAATAGCGACAAGCTTCACATTTTCTGGAAGTTCGTCTTTATATTTTTTAATGTTTTCTGAAATATCCATCCTTTATTTTCAGTTTTTAAATTAAGGATTAAGTAAGTACTGTAGGGAGTTGCAATAAGCTAATGAATACTTAGAATTCGTAAATCGTAAGCCCACTGCGTAACTTAGGTTCAATATAAGTACTTTTTGGCGGCATGGTCAAATTTTCATCAGCAATTTGTTTAATTTCTTCAATTGCTGCGGGAAGCATCCCAAATCCAACGGCAAATTCACCTTTATCTACCCGGGTTTTTAACTCTACAATATCGTTTCTACCATGTATATAGGCGATTCGTTTATCATGCCTCAAATCCTGAATTCCCAAAACAGGTTTCAGGATCTTTTCATATAAGATATATGAATCCAGTTCGCTTAATGAGTCAGTAAACTCATAATTCGTTTTTCTTAGGTAGAGGGAATAAAACTCACCATCCAGATACATATTAAAATGATGCTTTTTTGAAGGTATATAAACCTCACTTCCACGATTCTCTATTCTGAACCATTCATCCAACAGGATCAAAAACTCCTCTTTTGAATGACCGTTAAGGTCTTTTATAAGTCGGCTGAATTCAAATATTCGAAGGTTACTTTCAGAAATAAGGTAACTCATAAAAAAATTATATGCCTCCTTACCGGTATGCTCGGGATTATTCTCTTTACTCTCTTTTGCCAGAAGATAGGAAGATGCGCTACGGTGATGTCCATCAGCGATATATAATTTCTCCATCGCTCCAAACTGCTGTTTAATTTTTTCAATATTTTCAGGATCATCTATAAGCCAGAGGGCATGCGTTTCCTTATTGTAAGTCGCAAATTCATATTCCGGTCTTGACTTCATTCTTTTCTGAAGCAACTCATCAATAACAGCATTATCCGGATAAGTTAGTAATACAGGTTCAGTATTAAAACCGACAATTTTTAGGTAATCTTTAAACAATTCTTCCCTATCTGCAATTGTATCTTCGTGACGCTTAATTACGTTTTTTTCATAATCTTCGGCACTTGCCGCAGCAATGATTCCATAGCAGGAGGCTTCCCTTGTCTTAACCTTATAGATATAGTAAGATGGCTCATCGTCCTGTCTATAAATTTCTTCTTCCTTGAATTCCAGATACCGATTTTTCACCATCCCGAAACGCTTCTCACCGGCAATGTCATGCTGAAATTTATACCCCGGATTAATAATGTGTAGGAAGGAATAAGGATTGTATTCCAGTTGCGCCTTCAGCTCGTCTTCATCATAATCTTCGTAAGAGCGGGAAGCGACCAATCCGGCAAAAGCACGGGTTGGCCTTACTGCTTTAAATGGAAGTATTTTTGTCAAATTTCGGTTTTGCTAAACTAGAGATTTCTCAGTCGCTCGCTCCTTCGAAATGACAAATTAGAGGTCATTTCGACTGAAAAGAGAAATCTCAATACTTAATACTATTTATTAACTACTAAACTGTGAAGAAACTTTTTCTGCTTTTCTGCTTTCAGCATAATCATAAAAACCTTCTCCAGATTTAACCCCAATTTTTCCGGCCCTTACCATATTGGTTAATAGCGGACATGGAGCATATTTCGGGTTTTTGAAACCGTCGTACATCACTTCTAAAATAGAGTGGCAAACGTCCAGACCAATAAAATCTGCCAGCTGAAGTGGCCCCATAGGATGCGCCATTCCAAGTTTCATTACCGTGTCTATTTCGTAAACTCCTGCCACGCCATTGTAAAGCGTTTCAATAGCCTCATTGATCATTGGCATTAAGATCCTGTTGGCAACGAACCCGGGATAATCATTTACCTCTACAGGGACTTTGTTCAGCTTTTCTGAAAGGTCCATGATCGTGTTTGTTACTTCATCAGAAGTGTTGTAACCACGAATAATTTCAACAAGTTTCATTACCGGTACAGGATTCATAAAATGCATCCCGATCACTCTTTCCGGATTCGAAACTGCCGCAGCGATCTGGGTAATGGAAATAGAGGAAGTGTTGGAAGCCAGGATGGTATTTGCTGAGGTTTGTTCATCCAGATTTTTAAAGATCTTCAGCTTTAGCTCAGTATTCTCTGTAGCTGCTTCTACCACAAGATCTGCGTTTTTTACCCCTTCTGAAATATCGCTGAAAGTGGTAATATTTTCCAGTGTAGAATTCTTGTCCTCTTCCGTGATCTTTTCTTTCGAAAGCATTCTGTCCAGATTTTTGGAAATAGTATCCATTCCTTTTTTCAGGCTATCTTCAGAAATATCTATTAGGGCAACCTTATATCCATTCTGGGCAAAAGTATGTGCAATCCCATTCCCCATGGTTCCGGCCCCAATTACTGCTATGTTTTTCATGATTTTTCGTTTTCTTTGGACTTTCTTAGATCGTCATCCTGAACTTGTTTCAGGATCTCTAGAGAAGCTGAAATATACTCAACTTAACGATGTATGTTGAAAATCCGGTTTTATTGAATTATTTATTAAAATTTGAAATTACCTGGTTGGCTACCTGAAGGGCTTTTGCAGCCTGCTCCATGGTAACTACTGGTTCTGTATCATTATGTATTGCATTGGCAAAACTTTCCAGTTCCTCCAAAATGGCATTATTTGGAGAAACCTCAGGATTGTCAAAATATATCTGTTTTTTAATTCCCTCTGCATTCTGAAGGATCATGGCAAAATCATCAGGATTCTCTGGTGCATCTTTCATCTTTACCACCTCACATTTTTTCTCCAGAAAATCTACTGAAATGTAAGCATCACGCTGAAAAAACCTCGATTTACGCATATTTTTCATGGAAATTCGGCTGGCCGTTAGATTGGCTACACAACCATTCTCAAATTCGATCCTTGCATTGGCGATATCTGGCGTGTCACTAATTACAGAAACCCCGCTGGCATTTATCTTTTTCACGTCAGATTTTACAACGCTCAGTACCGCATCGATATCATGGATCATAAGATCCAATACTACCGGGACATCGGTACCACGCGGATTAAATTCTGCCAGCCTGTGAGCTTCAATAAACATAGGATTTTCGATGCGATTTGCCACCGCCTGGAATGCAGGATTAAACCTTTCCACATGTCCTACCTGGCCTTTCACACCGTGTTTTTTAGCCAGTTTAATGAGTTCTTCAGCCTCTCTATACGTGTTGGTAATAGGCTTTTCAATAAAAAGATGCTTGCCTGCAGAAATCACTTTTTTAGCAACATCAAAGTGAGCGAGGGTAGGAGTTACTACATCTATTACATCAGCTTCTGCAATAATTGCATCCAGATCTTCGAACATTCTGTAGCCGAATTCCTTAGTAATTTGCTCAGCGTTCTCCCTGTTTGCATCATAAAAACCTATGAGCTCAAATTTTTCAGATTGATTTAATAATTTCAGATGAATTTTTCCCAGATGACCTGCGCCCAGAACTCCTGCTTTCAGCATATTTTTTGCATTTTTCACAAAAATAGCATTTTGATATTAAATACTTTATAAAATTAGGCCAAATCCCGGCCGCTAATTGCTTGGGAAAAATCACCTGCATTCCCTAATTTTATAGCCGGGACTAAAGCAAAAAATCTTGAAGGATACTTACAGGCATCAGGGAAAAAGGCAGCAATTGGTGAAAACCGTGAAAAAGAAGGGAATTACTGATGAGAAAGTCATCGCAGCTATAGGGAAAATTCCCAGGCATCTATTTATGGACAGCAGTTTTGAAGATCATGCCTATCAAGACAAGGCTTTTCCCATTGCCGCAGATCAGACGATTTCCCAGCCATATACGGTTGCTTTTCAGTCTGAATTACTGAAAATCAAAAAAGGGGAGAAAGTGCTGGAAGTGGGTACCGGCAGTGGTTACCAAACCGCAGTGCTTTGTGAGTTAGGAGCAAAAGTTTACAGTATAGAAAGACAGCGGGAACTTTATAAAAAGACAAAATCTTTTCTTTCAAAATTAGGCTACAGGCCAAAATATCTCAGTTTTGGAGATGGTTATAAAGGGATCCCGGAATATGCTCCCTATGAAAAAATTATTGTTACTGCAGGCGCGCCTGAAGTTCCCAGGGATCTATTAGGACAATTAAAAGTAGGTGGCAGGATGGTAATTCCGGTGGGTAAAGATGTGCAAACGATGACTCTTTTTATCAGAAAATCCAATACCGAATTTGATAAAACAGAATTCGGCGAGTTCAGGTTTGTGCCGTTG
>CAXGBX010000025.1:0-13560 GCA_964008195.1 uncultured Flavobacteriaceae bacterium | reverse complement strand
GATGGAAGTAGCTTATAAATCTGGTTTTTCAAGCCCTAAAATTTTCTACAGTGCTTTTGAGAAATTTTATGGTTATAGTTTGACCGATTCTAATTCTGTGGAAGATGATACTTTAAAATAAAATACCCTTACAAAAATTTAGTTGTCTTATTGGTTTTAGTTATCGCCAGTTGGCAGAGTAGGGACGTGGATTCTTGGATTAGCTGTTTTTATAATTGATCCTTACAATAACCAATTTCAACAAACAACTAGTTTGCAAACGTTAAATACCTAAATTCCAACTTAAGATTAGTTTTATAGAGTTTGTTTGTACTTTTCCATCTGTAATTTGCGGGACTCCTCCAATATCTATTATTCCGAAGTCATCTCTGATTTCTAGAATTAACCAATTTTTTTCATCAAGAGATATATTTAAGCCGGCACCAGCTGAGAATCCAACATCTATGTTTTTCTTCTCGGTATATTCATTAATATTATCAATTGGATATTCTGGTTTATAGGAATTATCTAAAAAAATATTCAAAAAACCTCCACCATTTACAAAGAAATTGGAATTTATAAATTCATATTTTAATAAAACTGGAAAGTTTATAAATTGAGATATTTCTCTGAAATTTTCTTTTCCGGTTTCCTCCGCGTCATAATCGTAATAGGTTAGCTGAAGTTTCTTTATTTTTCTTTCATAATTTAGATTTGTTTTTAATGAAAGATTTTGATTTAAGTAATACTCAAGAGTAACACCTACTAAATATCCTACTTTGAAATTATTATATTTTGCATATTCATTTCCTCTTATATCCGGGTAATTTAATCCTGCATTTACTCCAATCTTAAAATCGTATTGATCTTGAGCATTTATATTAATCGAAATAGATAATGCTACAAATAGGAATAAAAATCTTTTCAATGATTTAATTATTAGTTAATTACATAAATTTTAATGTTTGTCAACTGATGACAAGGCAGGCTAATTCATTTTCATTAGTTTCTAATGATTTATCCTATCAACTGAACATCACTAAATTCTTTATCCACTACAATGGTTTTTTCTTCAGGATTATATTGAAGATTTTCTAAAGCAACTTCTTCATTATCAAAAATGATTTTGTTGATCTCAAATGGGAGGCCATGGAATTTAAGTTTGAATTTTGAATAGGGAGCAGAATATTTTCCGCTTTTATGTTGTTGGATAATCATAGAATCTTCCCTACCGGTAAGCTTGAAAGTTCGTAGACTATAAATATTTTGACGATATTCATAACCATCATGGGCATCTTCATAAAATTCTGAACTTTCTTTGCCTAACTTATAATAAACATCCAGGCTTATCTCCTCCATATCAAGCTGATCAACATATTGCTGTACCGGATATTTTGGGATTACAGCTCCCTCTTTTATATATATAGGAATAATATCTAAAGGTGCATCTACCCACATCTCTTTACCGCCGGTTACCAGTTTATCATTCCAGAAGTTATACCATTTCCCGCGCGGGATATACATTCTTCTTCCCTGCACATTTGGTTCCTGAACAGGACAAACGAGAATTTGATTTCCAAAAATAAATTCATCTGATCTATAATGCGTCTGTACATCTTCCTGATCAAAATATACCAGTGGCTTTAAAATTGGCATGCCTTCCTGAATATATTTATAAAAAGCAGTATATAAATAAGGTAGTAACTGATATCTTAACTCTACATATTTCCTGGAAATATCCAGTACTTCCTCTCCAAAGAACCAGGGTTCCTGTTCTCCATGATCACCTGAAGAGTGAACCCTGCAAAAAGGATGGAAAATGCCTAATTGTAACCATCTTGTATAGAGCTCGCCAGATGGCTGTTCAGCAAAACCGCCAATATCAGATCCTGAAAAGCTCATTCCGCTCATACACAATCTTTGTATTTGAACGTTCGCCAGCCACAGATGTTCCCAGGTGGCTATATTGTCCCCCGTCCAGGTTGAGGTATAACGCTGTCCCCCGGAATAGTTGGCCCTGGTAATGATAAATGGTCTCTTTGGGAAATTAAATTTTTTAACTCCTTCATAGGTCGAACGCGCCATTTGCATTCCGTAGATATTGTGTGCTTTACGGTGGCTACATTTATGGCCATCATAATCATGCCGTACATCCAGAGGGAAGGTTTTTCCTGGCACCTCCATAACTGCCGGCTCATTCATATCATTCCAGACACCTTTTACACCAATATCTCCTATAAGTTCCCTGTACAATCCGCTCCACCAGTCTCTTACTTCGGGATTGGTGAAATCTGGAAAGTAACATTCCCCTGGCCATACTTTACCCCTCATAAAAGGTCCGTCTGCCCTTCGGCAGAAATAGTCATTTTCCAATGCTTCTTTAAAAATAGTGTAGTTCAGGTCTATTTTTATTCCCGGATCAATAATGGCAACTGTTTTAAAGCCATCTTCTTCCAGTTCCCTGACCATTCGTTTTGGATCTGGAAAATATTCTTTGTTCCAGGTAAAACATCTAAAACCATCCATATAATCTATATCCAGATAGATAGCATCACAAGGAAAATTAAGCTCCCTGAACCTTGATGTGATCTCTTTCACTTTACTTTCCGGATAGTAACTCCATTTGCATTGATGGAAGCCTAAGGCCCACATAGGAGGTAACTCCGGTTTTCCGGTAAGATCGGTATAGGTAGTGAGTACATCAGACATTTGCGGGCCATAAATGAAGTAATAATTCATTTCCCCGCCATCTGCCCAGAAACTGGTTACATGTCTTCTTTCTGCACAAAAGTCGAAGTGCGTCTTAAAAGTATTGTCAAAAAATATTCCGTAGGAAAGATTTCCGTGAAGTCCCATATAAAATGGAACCGCTTTATAAAGCTCATTGGTATCTTTTCCGTAGGCATACTGATCTGTATTCCACAAACTCAATCGCTTTCCCTTCAGGTTAAAATTGGTAGGTTTATCACCTAATCCGAAGAAGTTCTCCTGATCTTTGGAAGATTTGCTCATCTTAACAAAATTCCCTCCAAATTCAAAGCTCTCTTCCCAATGGAAGCCAAGCTCATCCTCAAGAATTGGTTTTCCGTTAATTTCATACATTCCAACCCGAATATCATCCCTGGCCACTTTACAAATAAACTTTTCAGTAGTAACAAGGATATGGGTTTCACTCTCTTCAACCTTCAATTGATTAAATCCATGAGGATGGTTTTCATCCACTGCATAAGAGAAATCGTGGTCAAATATTCCCGTTGTGGAATAACGGAGTCTCATCATATTATCTCTTAACACGGTAATTTGAAGTCTTACGCCATTATTGGTGATAAAATTGATAGTATCCTGATCGTGTTCGTATGATATTAATCTGCTGGGATATAAATTTCCCTTATGTTCTAGTTCTGTATTGGTAATCATAGTCTTGACATCTTTTTAGCCAGTTACAAAAGAAGTTTATTCCCCTGAATTATTACACACCTGTTCGTAAAATTTCAAAAACCACCGTGCCCAACGGTGGAATATTAATTTGAGCTGAATATTCTCTACCGTGGAAAGATTTTTGCTGAATATTAATCGTCTTATTCTTTATTCCAGACCCTCCATATTTCTGGTCATCTGAATTAAAAATTTCTTCAAGCTTTCCCTTAGAAGGCATTCCCAAATTATACTGTTTTAATACAGTTGGAGTGAAATTGCACACCACGACCAGTGTTTTTTTAGGATCTTTACCCTTTCTAATGTAACTCAAAACAGAATTCTGACTATCATCATAGGCGATCCATTCAAAACCTTCTGCCGTAAATTGTTTTTCATAAAGTGCCGGCCTGGTTTTATATAATTGATTGAGATCTGTTAGCACCTTTTTAATTCCCTGGTGGGGTACATGTTCAAGTAGATGCCAGTCTAAACTTGTATTATAGTTCCATTCTCCATGCTGGCCAATTTCAGCTCCCATAAAAAGCAATTTTGCTCCGGGATGAGTAAACATATACGAATAAAGCAGTCTCAAATTGGCAAATCTCTGCCAGTCATCTCCCGGCATTCTCCCTAACAGGGATCGTTTTCCATAAACCACTTCATCATGGCTTAGAGGTAATACAAAATTTTCAGTAAACGTATAGGTCATACTGAAGGTAATATCGTTTTGATGATGTTGTCTGTAAATAGGATCCTTTTTGAAATATTCCAGCGTATCATGCATCCAGCCCATCATCCATTTCATCCCGAAACCGAGTCCTCCAAGGTTAACAGGACGAGATACCATTGGGAAAGAGGTAGATTCTTCAGCAATGGTTTGTACCCCTTCAAAGCTCTTGTAAACTTCAGTATTTAGATCGCGAACAAAACTTACAGCATCCAGATTTTCTCTTCCACCATGTTCATTTGGTTCCCATTCGCCGTCTTCACGTGAATAGTCAAGGTACAGCATGGAAGCAACGGCATCTACCCGCAACCCGTCTGCATGGTACTTATCCAGCCAGAAAATAGCATTGCTAATAAGAAATGATCTTACTTCATTTCTACCATAATTAAAGATTAAGCTTTTCCAATCTGGATGATAGCCCTTCCGCGGATCTGGGTGTTCATAAAGATGTGAGCCATCAAACTTTCCTAAGCCGTGTTTATCTTCAGGGAAATGTGAAGGCACCCAATCCAGGATAACGCCAATTCCGGCTTTGTGAAAAGCATCTATCAATTGCATGAATTCCTGCGGATCGCCAAAACGTGATGTAGGAGCAAAGTATCCGGTGAGCTGATATCCCCAGGAAGGATCATACGGATATTCCATAATTGGCATAAATTCCACGTGCGTAAAACCCACCTCTTTTACATAAGCAACCAGCTCATCAGCCATTTCGAGATAGGTAAGTGACCGGTTTTCATCCATGTTTTTTCTCCAGGAGCCTAAATGAATTTCATAAACCGAATAGGGATTATCCAGGCCATTTTTATCTTTCCGGGAAGACATATGCTTTTTATCTTTCCAGGTATACTCAAGTTCCCAAACTATAGATGCGGTATTTGGAGGGAGTTCACATTTGAGTGCAAATGGATCTGCTTTTTCCAGCTTCAGATCATTATTATTTGAGTGGATCTTATATTTGTATTTAGCTCCTTTTTCAACTCCGGGTATAAAACCTTCCCAAATACCACTTTCATCCCAGCGTACATTGAGCAAATGTTCATCTTCATTCCAGTAATTAAAATCACCAATCACTGATACTTTTTTTGCTGAAGGTGCCCAAACGGCAAAGTAAACCCCTTTTTGCCCGTCTATTTCCAGGATATGTGCTCCGAATTTTTCATAGAGACGGTAATGTTTGCCCACTTTAAATAGGGATATATCGAAATCTGAAAATAAAGAGTGTACCTGTACTTCTTTTCTCATAGTTAATTTTCTTATTCTTTGAGGCGCGAGTAAAGCTTAAGGAGATAAAATGATTGAGTTTTGAATTCCCTATAAATATACTTCGGACTTAATTCCATCTATGTTCAGTTTTTTGAACAACAGATTTTTTAAATTTAGTAAACAGAATTTTAAAATCGTATTGATTTTAAAACTTGTTTGTGGTCTGTTTCCGGAATTGAGTTTTTAGTTTCAAAAATCTTCAGAGAATTCTCAAGGATTACAGGTATTGATGAAGAGCCTATTTGGTTAAAATAAAGCATTTGAATGGTAAAATATAAATTTTCAGGTATTTGTGTAAAATTCCAGCTACCAGAAATCCGGAATATTTCTTTAGCTAAATAAAGTGAAAACTATATAAGTTTTTCAACTTGCTTTTAAACTATCTAGTCTGTTAGGTGGAATAGGCGCGGGAACAGCGTTATTTACCGGTTTAGTGTTCAATAGGTATTTAAACATGGATTCCAGATCCTGATCATTTAAATCTTTATAATTCTCCCAGGGCATTGGAGGAAGCATCATTCTACCACCTTTATCGCCCTTTATTTTTCCTTCACGCATCGCTGTTTTCCATCTATCCATAGTCCAGTTTCCCAGCCCAGTATCGTCTGAGGTAAGGTTCGCAGCAAATGAAACGCCCCAGGGTCCCACAGCGGCAGTAAGGTCTCCCCTCATTAATATCCAACCATTTTGTAATATTTCTGAGTTGATCGGGGGTAGCGTGTCACCTTCCTGATAGCCGATCAAGGCAAGCTCTGGAATTTCCTTTGGTCCTCTTTCAATCATTTCCTTTGGGGAGTGACAATCGTGACATCCAATAGTTTTTACCAGATATTCACCGCGTTTAATACTGTCTTTAAGGCTCAGTTTTTGTTGCTTAGGAACTTCCTTATAGTCTTTATCATTACAGGAAATTGCGAAAAGGACTAAAATTGTCATCATAATTTTAGTGACAGAATTCTTGTTGCTGAGGTTTAATTTTAAAAGTGACATAGTTAAATTTATTTGGTTGATAGTTGTATTGAAATTAATATAACTATCTGATATATAGCAAAATAAACGTCAAAGCTGAAATAAAAATCGATAAGAGGTATTTTCTGTGACCTGATGATATAGTCTTAATCCCGAAGAATAGTACTTTTGTTTTATGCAAACAGATAATCTGGAACAGGGCTTTTTCGGTATTGGTATTCAAAATGGAAAAACTCCTGAAAATCTCGGTGTTTTATGGAGATCTGCTCAAAATATGGGTGCCAGTTTTATATTTACCATAGGAAATCGTTATTCAAAACAAGCTTGTGACACCCATAAAGCCTTGGGTGCTATGCCTTATTTTCATTATGATACTTTTGAAGATTTTTATAAGCATTTACCCAAAGGAGCTATGCTGGTGGGGGTGGAGTTAACCGAAGACGCACAACCTCTGGAGGATTTTAAACATCCACGGCGTTGTGTGTATTTACTGGGAGCTGAAGATCACGGATTATCAAAGATTGCTATTGCGAAAGCCCACCATTTGGTGAAATTTAAATCTACACTAAGCTTAAATGTGTCTGTAGCAGGTAGTATTGTGATGTATGACAGAGGTATGAAAACTGAGTTTTCAACTTAGTAGATTACTTTTCGGGAGTTCTTTCCTCCTGAAATAGTCTTTTTTCCTTGATCATTTTTGCAGTAAGTCCAGGCACCATGGTCTCCCAATCTTTGTTACCGTCGCGAATCATTTCATATACTTTTCCTGAGTGTATATCTAGTGTAGATTCATCATAATCTTCAATATCTATTACTTTATCATTATCAATAAAAAACTTGTAGAGTTCTTTCATCCGTGGATGAACTTTCAGGTTTTTACTTGTTATAATTTCACCGGTTTCCGGGTCTTTTCGAGGATATAGGTAGACTTTTAAACTTTTAAAGAATAATTTTCCAAAGGCTTCCAGGATTCCCCCACTTAAGTGTCGGTAATATTTTTCGTTAAAAATATCAATAAGATTATCTACTCCCATAGCCAGTCCCAACTGCTTTTTGGTGTGTAATGAGAAATACTCCACTACCTTATAATACTCCTGGAAATTTGAGATCATTACCGTCTGCCCTGAAGCACATAATAGATCTGCGCGATCCAGAAAATCTTTTTCGTCTATTTCCCCTTCAGCTTTGAGGTTGTTTAAAGTCATTTCAAAAATGATCATGGTTTTATCCCGATCTACTTCTTCCTCTTTTAGAAATAGCTCTCTGGCAGCCATGAACATGTTTAAATTAAGATTGGTAACCGGTCTAAAGCTTCCTCTTAAGGTTAAAATATTCTTCTTATATAATACATTGGCAGGTAAGATATTATTGCCTTCCGTAGAAAACATAACCGCTTCGGTAATTCCTTCCTTCACCAGTTCCAGGCTCATCAATCTGTTATCTACATCTTTAAATACAGGACCATTGAAGTTGATCGAGTCAATTTCAATCTTATCTGTACTCAAATGATCATAAAGCTTTTTTATTACAAGCTTGGGATCATCACTTTGGTAGAAAGCAGCGTATATCAGATTCACTCCCATAACTCCCAGGCTTATTTGCTGCTGAGAAGCATTATTTTCGTGAAACTGAACGTGTAAAATAATCTCGCTGTATTCCTGTTCCGGTTCTCTTTGAAATTTAATGCCCAGCCAACCATGACCCTTATATTTTTTGGCCCAGTCTATAGTTGCTACTGTATTGGAATAACTAAAAAAAAGTTTGTTGGGATGTTTTTTCCTGGAAAGCCGTTCTTCAATAAGATTGGCTTCATAATCAATCATTTGCTTTAGGCGAACTTCCGTAACATATCTGTTTTGAGGATCGAGACCGTAAATAGCATCACTAAAATCTTTGTCGTAAGCACTAAGCGTCTTGGCAATGGTTCCTTTTGGATTACCGGCCCTGAAAAAATGACGAACCGTTTCCTGTCCCGCTCCGATCTCAGCAAAAGTTCCGTAGATATTTTCGTTGAGGTTTAACCGGGTACATTTATTCTGAATAGATAGAATATTTTGAAACTCATCTTCACTTAACTCAGCCATACAACAAGATTTGATTTTTTGGTTTCTGAAAGTTAGGAATATTAAATTTTTTTGTGGCTGTTTTTAAGTAATGTTTAAAATTTTGAAGCTTAATTTTAAGTATTCTGTAAAAATAAAGAAGCTATCTAAAAAGTAAGAAGTATGTCGTCCTGAATTTATTTCAGGGTATTAACAGTTTGATAATCAAATAAATTTGAAGCTGAATCAAGTTCAGCTTGACGAAAAAATCACTTTTGAGACAGCTTCAGCTTAATTTTAAGTGGATGTATTTCTAGTTTTCGTCAGTCGCCACTTTATAAGTAGGATCTTCAAGAATGTTTACTTCTATAAGGGCATCAGCATTTTTAAGTAATCTCCGGCAGTCATTGCTTAAATGTCTTAAATGTACTTTCTTGCCAACTTTGTTATAACGTTCAGTCAGTGCATTTAGAGCTTCAATAGCCGACATGTCGGAAACACGACTATCTTTAAAATCGATTATGATCTCTTCCGGATCGTTTATCACATCAAACTTTTCAGCAAAATTGGTAGTAGAGGCGAAGAACAATGGACCGTAAATTTCATAATGCTTTACACCATTTTCGTCAATATGTTTTCTGGCTCTAATTCTCTTAGCACTTTCCCAGGCAAAGAACAACGCTGAAAGTATTACTCCAACCAGAACAGCCAATGCCAGATTATGCAATATAACAGTGATCGCCGCAACAATGATTACCAGGAAAATATCCTTCTTTGGTACTTTGTTGAAGATCTTTAAACTGGCCCATTCAAAAGTTCCAATTGCTACCATGATCATTACTCCTACAAGTGCTGCCATGGGTACCTGTTCTATTATTGGTGCACCAAATAACACGATCGCGAGAATAGTAAAAGCTGCAATTATTCCTGATAATCGAGCTCTGGAACCTGCCGATAAGTTTACAAGGGTTTGAGCAATCATAGGGCATCCTCCCATTCCGAAGAAAAATCCATTGAGCACGTTAGCACCTCCCTGTGCGATACACTCCCTATTTCCACTCCCTTTTGTTTGGGTAATTTCATCTACGAGGTTCAGGGTAAGTAAACCTTCAGTTAATCCAACAGCTGCCATGATCATGGAATATGGCGCAATTATTTCTAATGTTTCCCAGCTTAGTGGAATATTAGGAATATGAAAAGGAGGGAAACCACCACTAACAGAGGCAATATCTTCCACTGTTTTAGTATCAATTCCCAAAAAGTAAACCAGTATAAATACCACGATAATTGCTACTAGGGAGGAAGGAACTGCTTTAGTAAGTTTAGGAAGCAAGACCACAATTGCAATAGTTAGGGCAACCAAGCCCGCCATGATATATAATGAAGTTCCGCTTAGCCATACAATATCACCATTTACAACTGTTTTGAACTGATCTAATTGAGACATGAAAATAATGATAGCCAACCCGTTCACAAATCCGAACATTACCGGGTGAGGTACTAAACGGATGAATTTTCCAAGCTTAAAAACTCCAATTACAATTTGAATAACTCCGGCCAAGGCAACCGCAGCAAGAACATATTCCAGGCCATTAGATTGCATCAGGGCAATTAGTACGATAACTGTAGCACCGGCTCCACCGGAGATCATTCCTGGTCTTCCTCCAAATATTGCCGTTACCAAGCCCATTATAAATGAAGCGTATAACCCCATTAAGGGAGGAAATCCGGCCAAAATAGCGAAAGATAGTGACTCAGGGATCATGGTCATCGCCACAGTTAATCCGGCTAGTACTTCCGTTTTATAATTGACCTGTTGCTTGAAGTCGAATAAGTTCAGAACTTTTTTCATGATGAGGGCTGTTTCTGCTTCTTTTTAAGAAGCGGCAAAAATAGACATTAAAAATAGAAGTGCAACCCATTGAAAGTTTAGATTCATATATTTATGGAATTTTGATTTTCAGTGGGTTATATTCCTAATTTGAAATTTTGGACATACTGTGTGGCAATTGTTAGAAATTCAATAAAGATTAGGTAACAGATTACAAATGAAATACCTTTGCAAAAATTATCATTATGGCACATAAAGCCGGATTCGTAAATATCATAGGTAATCCCAACGTGGGAAAATCAACCCTGATGAATGCTTTTATCGGGGAAAGACTTTCCATCATCACTTCTAAAGCACAAACAACGCGTCATAGAATTTTGGGAATTGTAAATGGGGAGGATTTTCAGGTGATCTTAAGTGATACACCGGGAATTATTAAACCGGCTTACGAACTTCAGGCTTCTATGATGGATTTTGTAAAATCTGCCTTTGAAGATGCCGATGTATTAATATATATCGTAGAGATAGGAGAAGTAGGTTTAAAGGATGAAGCATTTTTTAATAAGATCTCTAATTCTGAAGTTCCTGTATTATTATTATTGAATAAAATAGATAAATCTAATCAGGAACAACTGGAAGAACAGGTTAAATACTGGACTGAGAAAGTTCCTACGGCTGAAATTCATCCAATTTCCGCTTTGGAAGGCTTTAATGTTTCAGAAGTTTTTAATAGAATTATAGAATTACTTCCGGAATCTCCTGCTTTCTATCCAAAAGATACGCTGACTGATAAACCGGAACGATTTTTTGTGAATGAGATTATTCGTGAAAAGATCCTGATGCATTACAAAAAGGAAATTCCTTATAGTGTTGAGATTGAAACTAATGAATTTTTTGAAGAGGAGAAGATCATAAGAATGCGAAGCATCATTATGGTAGAGAGAGACACTCAAAAAGGAATCATTATCGGGCATAAAGGAGCTGCACTTAAAAGAGTGGGCGTGGAAGCCAGAAAAGATCTTGAGAAATTCTTCGGAAAACAAGTGCACCTGGAATTATACGTAAAAGTCAATAAAAACTGGCGTAGCGATGCTAATCAACTGCGTAGATTTGGGTATACAGACAAAAAATAAACTTTTCAGCTTAATATAAGGAGCAGATTAAGTGGGATAAATCCATTAATTTTGCCTCTTGAAATCAATTTATAGTTATGGGCAATATTGTCGCTATTGTGGGTAGACCTAATGTGGGTAAATCAACTTTTTTTAACCGGCTTATTCAGCGTCGTGAGGCAATCATAGATTCGGTCAGCGGGGTGACCCGGGACAGGCATTATGGAAAGTCTGACTGGAATGGAAAGAAATTTTCATTGATAGATACCGGAGGTTATGTAAAAGGGAGCGATGATATCTTTGAAGCCGAAATTGATAAACAGGTAGAACTGGCCATAGATGAGGCAGATGCTATAATCTTTATAGTAGATGTTGAATCTGGAGTAACTTCCATGGATGAAGAAGTGGCAAATCTTCTTAGGAAAGTAAATAAACCGGTATTGCTGGCTGTTAATAAAGTTGACAATAATAAACGACTGGCAAATGCTGTGGAATTTTATTCTCTTGGTTTAGGCGAATATTTCCCAATTGCCAGTACCAACGGGAGTGGAACCGGAGACCTTCTGGATGCGCTTGTAGAGGCCCTGCCAGAAATTGAAGAAGAAGACGAATCTGAACTACCAAGATTTGCCGTAGTAGGAAGGCCAAACGCCGGGAAATCTTCTTTTATAAACGCGTTAATTGGTAAAGACCGTTATATCGTAACCGATATTGCAGGAACTACGCGTGATTCTATAGATACCAGGTATAATCGTTTTGGATTTGAATTCAATCTTGTTGATACCGCTGGAATTAGGAGAAAATCCAAAGTGAAGGAGAATTTAGAATTCTACTCAGTAATGCGATCTGTTCGTGCTATTGAGAATTGTGATGTTTGTCTTGTGGTCTTGGATGCAACCAGAGGTTTTGATGGTCAGGTTCAGAATATCTTCTGGCTGGCACAGAGAAACCACAAAGGAATTGTGATTCTTGTAAATAAATGGGATCTGGTAGATAAGGAAACCAATACCATGAAGGAATATGAAGCGATGATTCGTCGTGAAATTGAACCTTTTACAGATGTTCCTATCGTTTTTATTTCTGTATTGACCAAGCAGCGTGTTTTTAAAGCAATTGAGACTGCCGTGAAGGTTTTTGAAAACAGAAGTAAGAAGATTAAAACACGTCAGTTTAATGATGTGATGTTGCCAATCATTGAAAAGAATCCGCCACCGGCTTATAAAGGAAAGTATGTGAAGATTAAATTCTGCATGCAATTGCCAACACCGCATCCTCAATTCGCGTTTTTCTGTAACCTCCCGCAATATGTTCGGGATCCCTATAAACGATTTATCGAAAATAAATTGCGACAGGAGTTTGATTTTCAGGGAGTACCAATTTCAATCTTTTTCAGAAAAAAATAACGGTCTGGGTTAAACCATCCATAATTTATAAAGTCTTATAAAAGCCAATAATTAGCGCACACGGCGAATTATTGGCTTCTATTTTTAACCAACATTCCAAATTCATGCGTTTTTATCTTTGTCTGCTGGGAATTCTGATGTGTAATTTCAGCTTTTCTCAAGATTTTCAAATTACCGGAAGAGTAATTGATGAAACTTCCAATCCATTGCAATCGGCTACTATTTATACAGAAATACCCAGCGATAGCAGTCTGGTGAGTTATACGATTTCAGAAAAAGATGGTAAATTTTTACTCAAAGGAGTTACTGATGCTGCAAAACTGAACCTAATCATTAGCTACAACGGTTATACTCCACATCAACAGGTAATCAATGTTCAGGAGAATATCAATCTCGAAGATATTCAGCTTAATTTGATGGATAATACGCTGGACGAAGTAAGCCTTACCGCCAGCCGGGCCCCAATTACCATAAAAAAAGATACGTTAGAGTTCAATGCCGGTTCATTCAATACCAGGCAGGATGCAAATCTTGAGGAATTGATGAAAAAACTGCCGGGGGTTGAAGTAGATTCAGACGGGAATATAACAGTGAATGGGAAACCGGTGTCACGTATTCTGGTAAATGGCAAAGAATTCTTCGGAAATGATCCTAAGATCGCCACGAAGAACCTTCCGAAGGAAATTATTGATAAAATTCAGGTAACCGATACAAAAACTAAAAGCGAAGAATTCACGGGGGAAAGCAGGTAATCCCGATGATAAAACCATTAATATTGAACTTAAAGAAGATAAAAATAAAGGCTACTTTTCCA
>CAXGBX010000024.1:0-13754 GCA_964008195.1 uncultured Flavobacteriaceae bacterium | reverse complement strand
AACTGGATTGTGGGGCCATTTTTAATGTTTTTCCTGGCAATTATTTTTCTTCAGGATCATCCTGAATATATGGTAGGCCTTATTTTAATTGGTCTTGCCAGATGTATTGCCATGGTTTTAGTGTGGAACGACCTCGCGGAAGGCAGCAGCGAATATGGGGCTGGTTTAGTTGCCCTTAATAGTATTTTTCAGGTTTTTGCTTATAGTTTCTATGCCTGGTTATTTATTACCTGGTTACCTCCCCTATTTGGTTTTGAAGGTGCCATAGTAGATATTTCTATTACCACCATTGCTGAAAGTGTCGCGATTTATTTGGGAATTCCGTTTGCTTTGGGAATTTTAAGCAGATTGATCCTGGTTAAACTAAAAGGCGAACATTGGTACGAAAATAAATTTATCCCCACAGTTTCTCCAATAACTTTAATCGCCCTTCTATTTACGATCATTTTGATGTTTTCTCTAAAAGGAGAATTAATCGTGGAAATCCCGATGGATGTAGTGAGAATTGCAATTCCTTTATTGATCTATTTTAGCCTGATGTTTCTAATTAGCTTTTTTATGAGCAAAACAATGGGAGCTTCTTATGATAAGAATGCATCAATTTCTTTCACTGCCGCTGGAAACAACTTTGAACTGGCCATCGCCGTGGCGATTGCTGTCTTTGGATTAAATAGCGGACAGGCATTTACCGGAGTGATAGGTCCTCTGGTAGAAGTACCAGCTCTTATTTTATTAGTAAGAGTTTCTTTCTGGCTTAAAAAGAAGTTTTATTCTAAAGAAATACAGTCAGCATAAAAATTTAAAGGAAGATTGTTGTCCGTAAAGCATTCTAAACTGACAAATGGCGTCATGCTGTCCCGATGGTTATCGGGATTGTTTCAGAATCTCAATTTAACGTAAATTAATGCGATGATGAGACCCTGAAATAAATTCAGGGTGACGAAAGAACGATTAGGATGGAAAACGGATATACATATAGAAGATATGGATTTTTAAATATCGACTCCATAAATGTCAAAAAATGATTCATTAAATTTACTCCTATAGGCTAAAATTATAATTTTAGCTTTGAAAAATCTTTACCTGAATCATAAATGAAAAAGGTCTTTATTGTAATTTTAATCCTTCTGGCCGTTTTTATAATACTAACATATTGGTCGGTTTCCAGTACCACTAAAGAATTTAAAACCTGTGAAATCCAGGAGTATTCAGATCTGGCAAATATCAATTTCAGGCAACACGACTCCGTTTTAATTGCCCCAAGTACTTTGTACCAAGGTGATTTTCTGAAAAATTTTATGCAAGGAGAAAATTATAGAAAAACCTGGGCTACTCCGGTCAAGTTTCCTATTGCATTTCTTGACACTTTAAAAGGCGGACTGCAGATTTTGAAAGAAGGTGGCGGTAAACAAACGCATTCTTTAAAACTGAAAAATAAGGAGGGTACCGTTTATACATTAAGAAGTGTAAACAAAGATTCGAAAAAATTAATTCCTGATGTTGCCAGGGACCTGGGACTTGAAAACATTATCGTAGATGGTATTTCCGCGCAACATCCTTACGCAGCCATACTTGCGGCAGAACTTTCAGAAAGGGCAGGCATTGCTCACACGCATCCCCAAATATTATTTATTCCTGAACAGAAAAAACTCGGTAGGTATAATAAAAAATACGGAAACCGACTATTTCTATTGGAGTTTGAAACTACGGGAGAGAAAAACTGGACCTCCCATGATAATATCATTGAAATCGTTGATACCGAAGCTTTACAGGAGTTAAAACAAGAAACTAAGGAAGATCTCTTTATTGACCGTGCTGCCTTGATAAAAATCAGGTTATTCGATCTTTTAATTGGCGATTGGGATAGACATGCAGAACAATGGGGATGGGCTTTACAGACTGTTGGAGCAAAAATAAAGGCGTTGCCTATTCCGGGAGATCGCGATAATGCTTTTTTTAACCTCGACGGAGTGATACCCTCAATTATCACCAATAAAAATATTGAACCTCTGGTGAGGCCTTTTGGAGCCAATATTGACCATATGCCGGGTCTGGTTTATCCATTTGACAGGTATTTTCTCATTGATACGCCAAAAGACCTATATATTAAGCAAGCTAAGGAACTTCAGAAACAACTTTCGGATAAAACGATTGATGAAGCATTTGCAGTTTGGCCTAGAGAAATTTCGAAACTCGACAAAAAGGAGATAGTGGAGAAAATAATTAGCCGGAGAAACTATTTGGTTGAATATGCTGAATTATTCCATTCTGTTATTCAGGAGAAAGGAAAGTTGAATGAAGTTCTAAAAGGTTCTGAAGATGCCAAAATTAGCGGGAAACTCATTCCCTGTTTTGATTGTGCTGATTCTTCATCGAATTAGGACTTCAGGCTTTAAATATTATTTTTGAGTTAACTTACATTTTTATTCACATGAAAGGAAAAATCTTTTTCACCATTCTAAGCCTGTCTATTTTTTTTAGCGCAACTGGCCAGCATACCGCCTCCCCAAATGTGAGTCAGTTTGAAATCGAAGCACCTCAACTGGATACCCTAAAACGAATATGGATCTATTTACCCAAAACTTACAATAATTCAGATAAGCGATATCCGGTAATCTATATGCATGATGCACAAAATCTTTTCGATAAAAAAACCTCCTATGTAGGCGAATGGCAGATAGATGAAAGCCTGGATAGCCTTAAAACGCCAGAAGCGATCATTATTGGAATTGAGCATGGTAGCGATAAGAGAATTGAGGAGCTTACCCCATTTGCAAATGAGAAATATGGTGGAGGAAAGGCTGATGCTTATCTTGATTTTATCGTAAATAATTTGAAACCATATATTGATAATAATTACCGAAGCCTGCCAGATTACCAGAACACCGGAATCTTTGGTTCATCTTTGGGAGGCCTTGTTTCTTATTACGCCGCACTAAAATATTCTCAAACTTTTGGTATGGTTGGCGTTTTTTCTCCCTCCTTCTGGTTTAATGAGAAGATATACGATCTAACTGAAAAAACTGAATTAAACCCCGAAACGAAATTTTATTTTCTAGTTGGTACCGCTGAATCTGAAGAGATGGTACCAGACCTTGAACGCATGATCGAAGTATTGAAAAAAGCCGGCTTAAAAAATGAAAAATTTCAGGTGAATTATGTAGAAGGAGGTGAACATAATGAATCATTGTGGAAAGAAAATTTCCCGAGAGCTTATATCTGGTTGATGAACCCTTAACTGATTTCCTATGATAAAAATTCTAGCCATTCTATTCTTCCTGCTAGTGTCTACTTCGACTATAGCCCAAATAAATAAAGATTCAGATTTATACAAAACGCTGAAGGCACGGGACAGTTTACTCTTTGAACTCGGCTTTAATCAATGTAAAATAGATAAGTTTGAACATTTCATAAGTAAAGACCTTGAGTTTTATCATGACCAGGGCGGCTTAACCACCAACAAAGAAGATTTTTTAGCCAACGTAAAAAATAATATCTGTTCCTCCCCCAACAAAAAACCTATTCGAAAACTAATTGCCGGAAGCCTTGAAGTCTTTCCACTTTATAATAATAGTCAGTTATACGGTGCACTTCAAAAAGGAATACATGATTTTTTTATTAAAGAAACTAATAAGGAACTATATAAAACCAGTTCTGCCAGATTTACGCATGTCTGGATTCTCGAAAATGAAAACTGGGTCCTGAAACGCGTTTTAAGTTATGATCACAAAAACCCTGAATAGATGAAAAAAGTAAATGTACAGGAAAAATTTGAGATGTTCTCAGATCACTGGAACCCTAGAATCGTTGGGGAGCTTAATGGTCAGCAGGTCAAATTGGCCAAACTGAAAGGTGAATTTATATGGCATTCCCATGAAAATGAGGATGAAATGTTCTGGATTGTAAAAGGAAAATTAAAAATTGAGTTCCGCGATAAAATGGTAGAGCTACAGGAAAATGAATTTTTTATTGTTCCCAGAGGAGTAGAACATAAGCCAATTGCTGAAGAAGAAGTCCATGTCATGCTTTTTGAACCCGCATCTACGGAGCATACTGGAAAAGAAAAGCATAAGCTCACTAACAACAACCAGCAACATCTTTAACCATCTATTGTAAAACACATTAGCCATCCCGAGATTAGTTTTTTTGTATCTTTAATTGACTATCGATCAGAATTTTTTTCTAACCAACACTCCCTAAAAATGAAAAATATCAACTTCCTAATATTTTTTCTCGTTGCCGGTCTCTTTGCGCAGGATCAGGATAAAACTAAAGAATATAGTATTGAACAATTTTATGAAAATACCCGTAGAAGTGGCGGAGCATTTTCATCAGATGAATCAAAATTGCTCATAAGCAGCGATAAATCTGGTATTTTTAATCTTTATGAAATCAATATCTCCGATGGATCCCAAACCGCAATCACAAATTCTGAAATTGAATCTCTTTTTGCCATAGACTACGTTCCTGGCAATAAAGACATTCTTTATTCCGCAGATAAGGGAGGAAACGAAATAGACCATATTTACCTATTGAAGCCAGACGGTACCGCAAAAGATCTTACACCCGGGGAAAATGAAAAAGCAAATTTTGCAGGATGGAGTGGGGACAGGCTACACATGTATTATTTATCCAATAAAAGGAATCCGCAATTCTTTGATCTTTATAGAATGAAAGTTGGGGATTGGGAACCAGAGTTGCTTTATGAAAATAACGAAGCCTATTCGGTTTCAGGTATTTCAGATTCTGGGAAATATATTGCACTGGAAAAATCTATTACCACCAGTGAAAACAAACTCTTTTTGCTGAACAGGGAAAACAACGAAATGACCGAGATCTCTCAACCAGGTTATAGTTATAGTCCTACCGGATTTGATAAAAATGAAACAGAATTTTATTACACCACCAATCAGGGAGGGGAATTTAGCCGGTTGATGGCTTTTAATCTGGATAGCAAGAAATCTGAAGTACTCTATGAAACAAACTGGGATGTTATGTACAGCAACCTCAGCGAAAATGATACTTACAGGGTGATTGCTATTAATGAAGACGGTACGAACAGACTAATCATGTGGGAAAACGCGACGAAGAAACCCATAGAACTTCCGGAAATGAAAGATGGTAATATTGTTTCAGCAAATTTTTCTGAAAGCGAGGATTTATTACGACTTACCGTGGGAACTTCAAAAACTCCCAATAATATCTATGTATATAATTTAAAGACCAAAGAGCTTAAAAAGTTGACCAATACGCTCAATCCAGCAATTGACCCTAATGATTTGGTTTCAGCAGAAGTGGTTCGGTACGAATCTTTTGACGGCCTAGAGATCCCAGCGATTTATTTCAAGCCGCTAAATGCCACAGCAGATAACAAAAAACCGGCATTGGTTTGGGTACATGGAGGTCCCGGCGGGCAGTCCAGAGTAGGATACTCCGCTCTTATCCAGTACTTGGTGAATCACGGATATGCTGTCCTGGCTGTTAACAACCGGGGAAGTAGTGGCTATGGAGCCAGTTTCTATAAAATGGATGATAAAAATCACGGAGAAAAAGACCTTCAGGATGTAATCTGGGGTAAAAAATGGCTGGAATCCCAAGACTATATTAATAAAGATCAAATTGGTATCATTGGCGGAAGTTACGGCGGATATATGACCATGGCTGCCATGACTTTTGAACCAGACGAATTTGAAGTTGGCGTAAATATTTTCGGGGTGACCAACTGGTTAAGAACCCTAAGATCGATTCCACCATATTGGGAATCTTTTCGAAATGCGTTATATGAAGAATTAGGAGATCCTACTACCAAAGACTCTATTAGACTGAGAAAAATCTCTCCATTATTTCATGCTGAAAATGTGAAAAATCCTATCATGGTTTTACAGGGTGCCAATGACCCACGAGTACTTCAGATAGAATCTGATGAAATTTTGGAAGCTGTAAAAAAGAATGACGTTCCCGTGGAATATTTGGTATTTGAAGATGAAGGTCACGGTTTTATAAAAAAAGAAAATGAGATTAAGGCTTACAGGCAAATACTTGTTTTTCTTGATAAGTATTTGAGAGATGAAGATGTTAACATGCCTGAAAAATCTATAAAAGACTAATTTAGCGATCTAACTTAGGTAAATGAAACAGCTATTATCCAGTAAGAAAATTTCGAGTTCTTGAAAATACCTTCCCGGATATTGCCTGTTATCGTATTCGCACAATTTTGCTGTACTTCCTTATGGTTTGCGGGCAATGCCGTAATGCCAGACCTTTTAAATGAGTTTAGCCTTAGCCCTGAGGCTCTTGGGCATCTGACTTCTGCAGTTCAATTTGGATTTATAGTCGGTACCCTAAGCTTTGCTTTTTTGACTATTTCAGACCGGTTTTCTCCATCCAGGGTATTCTTTATTTGTGCTGTGCTAGGAGCTTTATTCAACCTCGGAGTATTATATGAGGACAACGCTTTGATGAGTCTTATTATCTTCCGGTTTTTAACCGGTTTTTCACTAGCGGGTATCTATCCGGTTGGGATGAAAATCGCTTCAGATTATTTCGATAAAGGATTGGGAAGATCTTTGGGCTATCTGGTAGGAGCTTTGGTTCTGGGAACAGCTTTCCCACATTTACTTAAAGAAATTTCAGGAAATATAGATTTTGAATGGAGATCTGTGATATATTTTACTTCAGGCCTTGCTTTTTTAGGGGGACTTGCCATAATACTATTGGTTCCAGATGGTCCACATCACAAAAAAAGAACACAACCAGATCTAAGTTTACTTTTTAAAGTTTTCCGGAATCAGAAATTTCGTGCGGCTGCTTTCGGATATTTTGGGCACATGTGGGAATTATATGCCTTTTGGGCATTTGTACCGGTGATACTTAATTTTTATAAAAATTTTCATTCTGAATCTACATTCAGCATTCCATTTATCTCATTTCTCATTATGGGTCTGGGCAGTCTGGGATGTATTTCTGGGGGATATATTTCCGAAAAATTAGGAGTAAAACGCACCGCAGGAATAGCTTTGCTGCTTTCAGGAATTTGCTGTGTGGTCTCTCCAATTATATTTTATGCTAATTCTGAATTCCTGCTGATAAGCTTTTTAATTTTCTGGGGATTGGTCGTGGTAGCAGATTCACCCCTCTTTTCAACTTTAGTTGCGCAAAATGCATCAGCAGAATCTAGAGGAACTGCCTTAACTTTTGTAAATTGTATTGGTTTCAGCATCACCATTTTTAGTATTCAGCTACTAAATTTTCTTTCCGGAGTCTTATCTCCAGCGATGATTTTTATATTCCTTACTCTCGGCCCCTTGCTTGGTTTGATTACTTTGTTCAGAAGAATCGTCAATTAAGTAAGTTTGTAGTTAGCCTTAAAATATAAATTATGAAAATTGAAGCGAATTCACCGCAGGAATATCTGGAAAAAGTACCTGAAGAACGAAAGGAGGCCTTAATAAAATTACGGTCGGTAATTAAAAAGAATCTTCCTGAAGGTTTTGAAGAAGCAATGAGTTATGGAATGATTGGTTATGTTGTTCCGCAGTCTATTTATCCAGATGGTTATCATTGCGATCCTTCCCTTCCACTACCCTTTATGAACCTGGCATCTCAGAAAAATTATATTGCAGTGTATCATTCTGGAATTTATGCAAACAAAGATATGTATAATTGGTTCGTTGAGGAATATAGAAAAGAAACAGGCAAGAAACCAGATATGGGTAAAAGCTGTATTCGCCTAAAGAACCTGGATAAAATTCCTTTCGACCTGATTGCTGAGCTTTCTTCAAAAATAACTCCGCAGGAATGGATTAATACTTATGAGCAAAGCATAAGAACGAAATAGAAATTAATTTTTTAGATTTATTGAAATTTCTCCCTTCTGGAGAAAAGACAACGTGATAGAGGTTTTTACTGGTTTTCAAGTCTCAAAATAGCAGATATATGAAAACATTAATTATTATATATCTCTATAGATTTTAGTGCCATTCTCTACTTATAGTTTCCAAATATTAACAGCAAATAAGCTTTGAGAGTTAAAGGTTTCTTAAGATGAAGCATCATTATCTTAAAGCTTTGGAGTTTGTTGGATATAGGCATAGTTTTCGAAATTATAATGTAAATCGAAAAAAGTAATATAATGAAGAAGTTTTTTAGCAGCCTGTTATTTGTATTTGCAATAGGGACCGCCTCTGTAGCGGCTCAATCTACTACAATGTCACAACAGGAAAAAATAGAGGTAAGCGATGCCGAATTAAATGAATTCGCTGAAGTTTTTCAGAAAATGAGAATGATGAATCAGGAGATTCAAAAAGAGATGATGACCGTGGTTCAGAATGAAGAATTTGAACTTCAGAGGTTCAATGAAATCCATCAAGCAAAAATGGATCCTGAAAAAGAAATCGAAACTACATCTGAAGAAGACAAAAAATATGATGCTGTAGTAACAGAACTTGAAACTATCCAGCCTGAATTTCAGAAAAAAATGCAGACAGTAATTACTGAAAGTGATTTAAGCATGGAAAGATACCAGCAGCTTGCAATGGCTTTAAGATCTGATGCTGAACTTCAGCAAAGATTACAGGAAATTATGAAGGGCTAGATCTTTCAAGACATATTCAATACAAAAGCAGGTTTTACGACCTGCTTTTTTTATTTACCGATATTTTAAGTGTATTTTAAAACTTAAAAATACTCAAGGCATCAATTTTGTTGTAATTTGATTTTCAACAGAATTATATGACAAGCATTTTAAAAAGAACGATTTACATCCTTAGTTTTTTTACGGTCCTTCCGGCTTGTTATGCCCAGCAATCAAACATGAAACAAAAAGACAGTTTAGAATTTAGCAATAAAATTGTACCAGATATTATTTGGAGAGAAACTTACGTAGCGCTTTCGCATTATCCTGAATTAAAAAATACCCCTATCGAAATCAGGTTTAAAAAGAATATTAAAAAGTCCTTTATGCAAGCACAGCCAAAGGTAAACGGACTTCTTAAAAACAGGAAGAACAGGAGCTATTTTATATTCATAAGTGAGGAATTTACTATTGAAGACGAGAAATTTGATGTTACCACAGTGCCTTCAGATGTTTTGATAGGCTGGATTGGACACGAATTAGGGCATATTATGGATTATAGAGATAGATCTGCTGCAGATCTTGTCTGGTTTGGAGTGAAATACATCACGTCTAAAAATTATATTAGAGAAGCAGAAAGAGCTGCGGATACTTATGCTGTAAATCATGGTTTAGGCGAATATATAATCGCAACCAAAGATTTCATTATCAATCATTCAAAACTATCTAATACCTATAAAAACAGAATTAAGGATCTTTATCTCTCACAGGAAGAAATAATGGTTTTGATTGATAAAGTTCATGATGAAGATTCCGATGAAATTGAGGAAGAAATCGAAGAAAAAGCAAATTAACCGCTTAATTATCCTTTACAAAAATTTCCCATTCTTCAAATTTTTCTTCATTCATTACTTTTTCCATTTTTACCTGTCCGCCTTTTTTCTTATTGCGCGCATTCCATTCATGGAACATATTAGGATCGATAGTAGTTACCTTAACTCCGTGTAAAGCTTTTCCACGAGCAACTTTGTAATTTTTATTTGCATTCTTTAGAGCATTGTCCAAGGCCTCAGCCAATTCCTCATCACTAGCGCCAACCTCATCTTCAGTACCCAGATACCAATAATGGTAATATTCACCATCTTCTGCTCTTTTGGCTGCAACAACAAATTCCGGAATCCTTATATCATACTTTTCTTCCAGTTCCTGTACGGCATCGTTCATTTTATTTACCGAAAGCTGAGATCCTACAACATTCAGAAAGAATTTAGTCCTTCCGGTAATTCTAATCTCATTCTTCTCTTTATCAGTAAATTTAATAGTATCGCCAATCAAATACCTCCAAGCGCCGCTTACAGTAGAAATGAGTAACACATAATCTTGCTCTTCTTCTACTTCATCTAAAGGTATTACCGGTGCGTCTTCTGTGATAGAACCGTCCTGATTAATATACTCCGGTTTAAACGGGACAAACTCGAAATAAATTCCGTTGTCCAGAATCAATTTCATGGAGGTGGTTCCCGGTCTATTCTGCAATGCCAGAAACCCCTCAGAAGCAAGATAGGTATCAATTACCTGTATCGGTTTTCCGCACAGTGCTTCAAAACTTTTTTCATAAGGTTCAAAAGCGACACCTCCCGAGGTATATACCTGAAGATTTGGCCATATTTCATGGATATTATTTACTTTATGGTATTCTATAACCTTTTTAAGCATGAGTTCCATCCAGGATGGAATTCCGCTTAAAGCACCTATATCCCAATCTTTAGCTTTCTCAGCAATTCTCTGAACCCTATCATCCCACTCATCGATCTTTGAAATCTCCTCGCCCGGCTTATAATAACCTTTGAACCAGAATGGAATGTTGCTGGCGCTAATACCGCTAATCTCACCCTCTTCATGATCCCCTTCCTTCTGTAGATCTGTAGAACTTCCCAGCATCATGATCTCCTTTTCAAAAAAGTCTGGTGGCAGCTCAAAATTACTTAAGGCACTCACCTGTTTAATTCCTGCATCACGGATAGATTCCATCATATCATCTGTTACAGGAATTCGTTTGCTGGTTTTCCCCGTAGTTCCTGAACTTAACGCGAAATATGGAGGTCTTCCCGGCCAGGTAACATTCTCTTCCCCGTCATGGTATTTATGCCACCATTCTTTATCTATCTTATTATAGTCAAAATACGGAACACGATTTGCAAATTCCTGCTGAATATTTTCAGACGCTAAGATCTCTGCAAAATTATAATGTTTACCAAAAGATGTGTCCTGAGCTTTTTTCAGTAATCCACGCAATACCTCTTCCTGATCTTTTCCTGCCTCGCCTTCACTGGTAAAACTTTCTTTAAGCTCTATAAGACTTTTAATAATAGATCCAAATACTGCCATTTTTCGTATTTAATTTTTAAAAGATTAAATCTAAAAATACGCTGGGAGAAGCGCTAAAGATTACCAAAAGTTTAACGAGAAGTCTTGTAATACAATACTTACCAATTTGTTGATTCGAATAGCAAAATTCACTTTACGAATGTTAAAAATGATTCTAAAACGATGAAATACCAAAAATAACTGTAATATTTACAGACAAATAACGAAAATCAAATCTATTACCTAAGAAAACTTTAAACTATGTCTCAAACTTTACCACAAACTTCTACTAGATTCAAAATGGTTTCTTATGAGGATGCTTCTCCACAAGTGCAGGAAATCTATGATGACACCAAGAAAACCCTTCAATTACCATTTGTTCTAAACTGGTTCAAATGCCAGGGTGACAATGAATTATTATTACAGGGAAACTGGGCCAAATTGAAGAACACCCTTATGGAAGGGCAGGTACCTAACGTATTGAAACAACTTATCATTTATAATGTTTCCAAAGAACGTGGCTGTAATTACTGTTCCCATGCCCACGGGATATTTGCAGATAGCATGAGTTCAATGATCTCTGAAGAAGAAGGTTTTAAAGCTACACAGCACCTAAATTCTCCGTCAATGCCGGTAAGCTACAAAACAGCGGTTCAAATCGTTACAAAAGCTGCATTGAACCACTCAGATATTTCAGACGAAGATTTCCAACAACTGGAAGAAGCCGGGTTCTCTCAAAAAGAAATTCAGGAATTAATGGCCCAGGCAGACCTTGTAAATATGCTTAATACCATTGCTGATGTTTCAGGAATCAAGATTGATAACGAATTATTGGAAACTCCGGAATAAATATCCTATTTCATATTTAAATGGGTAATATCACGCAAAACCCTTCTCAACTTTATAGGATTACCTACGAGGCCTATTCAAAATTTGCCAATGATGTGAATCGTTGTGCCAATCTTGATGAGGTAGCTGAAGTATGTAAAACACACTTAAAGTATCTGATAAATTTTAGGATTATCAGGATGACCATTTTTCAGAACAATAGATTTTTCTTTTTCGAATTACACGGAAATAAAGTCTGGTTTGACCTGAAAGAAAACTCCGGGCTTTACAAGTATGAAAAGCAATTGCTGGACAAAGGAATTCCGATTATGACCAGCGAAATTCCAGACAAATTTGTTAGAGATAAAATTGATATCGATACTTTAATAGATCCCGTGCTTTGGGGCTGGTGTTTTGATAAATATGAAAGAAAAGTATTAGTATCTTTGCTCGCCGATCAGGAAAAAGCATTTTCTATCGGCGATGTCGAGATTTTGAAGTTGATGGTTGATTGTATTCAGGCAAAATTCAGTGAGATCTATCTGAAGCGACAAATTTCTATTCAAAATAGAAATCTTTCTGAAGCTTATGATACCATTAAATCGAAAAATCAGGAAATTCAGAGAATTGTTGAAAATCAAAAACAGACTATCAAAGAGAGAACGAGTGAAATTGTTTTAAAGAATGAAAAGTTACTTCATATTTCGGTTCTCAATGCCCATAATGTTCGTGAGCCACTTTCCCGTATACAGGGTATTGCCGAATTATTTGAGTACTTTGACGATGACGGATGCAGAACTGAGTTAATTCCAAAATTAATAGAGAGCATAGAAGAAATGGATTTTGTATTAAAGGAAGTTGTAGACATGGCCTCGAAAGAATTGATAGAGCTAAAGGCGACAGATATATGAAAAAAATCTATTTAGTAGACGACCAGCCAATTTCAAATTTTATCACAAAAAAATTACTGGAACTTGAAGGTTTTACAGGTCCCGTTGAAGATTATACAGATCCTGAGAAGGCTTTTGAAATTGTAGCGGAAGACAACGATGCTTTAATATTTTTAGATTTAAATATGCCTGTAATGAACGGTTGGGACTTCCTGGATGCTATGAAAAACAGAAATATTTATCACCGAATTGTCATTCTTACCTCCAGCACCAGCAAAATAGATCAGGAGAAAGCCAAGGAATATTCCTGCGTAGTGAAATATATGGTGAAGCCAATGAATAGAAAAAAGTTTTCTGAACTTTCAGACTTTTTAAAAGCTTCATAAACTTGCCCTCTCCAGATCCTCAAAAATTATTAGAGCTTGCTTATGCCAAGATGCATTTTGGCAAGTATAAAGATTATTATCTTTCAGATATTCCAGAGCCCTATTATGTATGGTTTCGGCAGAAAGGCTTTCCGCCAGGAAAACTTGGAGACCAGATGCAGCAGGTTTTTGAACTTAAAATCAATAGCCTCGAAGGCCTTCTGAGACAAATTAGAAAAAGGTATCCCAAACCTTAATTTAACCAATCTCCAGCTGTTAAAAAGCTCTTAATAATAGGCTTCCAAATTAGTGGCTTTTTCTATTCTTCTTTGTAATTTAGCGCCCTGAATAAACAACGCAACAAACGAGAAAAATGGCCGATACCAAATATATATTTGTTACAGGAGGTGTATCTTCTGCCCTTGGAAAAGGGATCATCGCCGCTTCTTTAGCAAAATTATTGCAGGCAAGGGGATTTAAAGCTACTATTCAGAAACTGGATCCATACATAAATGTAGATCCGGGAACCCTGAATCCTTACGAACACGGAGAATGTTATGTAACCGAAGATGGCGCGGAAACCGATCTTGATCTTGGTCATTATGAGCGATTTCTAAATGTAAATACTTCCCAGGCGAATAACGTAACTACCGGAAGAATTTACCAGAGTGTAATTGAAAAAGAACGCCGTGGTGAATTCCTGGGAAAAACAGTTCAGGTAGTACCTCATAT
>CAXGBX010000023.1:0-13795 GCA_964008195.1 uncultured Flavobacteriaceae bacterium | reverse complement strand
ACCCCCAACCCTCAGAGCCGAAATCTGATGCGCTATTCAGTTGCGCCACGGGGCCGTTATTATCACATTTTGACTACGCTCAATGTGACAAAATTCTTATGCTAATTTCTTTTTTACGATCATGGATATTGTTTTCCCATCAGCCTTACCAGCTAATTTTCCAGAAGCCATTCCCATTACTTTACCCATATCCTGCATTCCGGAAGCTCCGGTTTCTGCAATGATCTTTTCCACTTCAGCTTCAATTTCAGCTTCGCTCATTTGCTCAGGCAGAAACTGTTCAATAACTGCAGCCTGCTCCAATTCCGGTTCGGCAAGATCTTCTCTCCCCTGCTCTTTATAGATCTGGGCACTATCTTTACGTTGCTTTACAAGTTTTTGCAAAAGTTTATTTTCTTCATCCTCAGATAAACCATCTTTTGATGATGATTCTGTATTTGCCAGTAAAATAGCTCCTTTAACAGCTCTTAAAGCTTCTAATTTGGTACTGTCTTTAGCTTTCATTGCAGCCTTCATTTCGACCATTACTTTCTCCTGTAAACTCATAATACAAAAATTGGTGCTGCGAAGATAAAATTTTCTACTTGATTTCACCACTTATTTATCCCTGCAAAAATAAGTATATTCAAGGTTCAAAAAGTAGAACTTACCATGAAACCATTTCTGTATATATGCTTCTTTATTTTAAGTATTCAAAATACTGAGGCTCAGGTAAAGTATATTGACAGTTTGTACGACGTTGAAAAAGTGCAGACAGAAATTTATACTGAAAAGAATAATGAAAAACTTATCATCGATCTCTATCAACCTATAAATTCAGAAAAAGTAAGGCCACTTATCGTCTTTATGCACGGTGGTGGATTTTCCGGCGGAAGCCCTAAAAATCAGCAGGAAGTGAAATTTGCAAAAATAGCGGCATCCAAAGGATATACGGTAGGACTTATATCTTACCGACTTGTTAGGAAGGGAAAGGAAAATGGTTTTGGGTGTGATTTTGAAGCTTCAGGAAAATTAGAAACCTTTAAATTGGCGGCCGAAGATTTTATGGATGCGGTTAAATTCATGAAAGACCATGTGGAAAAGTTCAATATCGATTCAGAAAAAATAATCGTTGGTGGAAGTAGCGCCGGTGCTGAAGCGGTACTAAATGCGGTCTATAATCCTGATCTAATGTTTGAGGACTCTAAAAAATATGCCAACATCAAATTCTCAGCAGTAATGTCTCTCGCTGGCGCTATTGTAGATGTGCGATATTTAAATGAAGAGCAGGCCGTTCCCGGGATCTTTTTCCATGGCACTGATGATAACCTTGTTCCCTATGCAACTGCCCCACATCATTATTGTGAAAATGGTAAACCCGGATATTTAATATTAGACGGTTCTAAAAGTATTGTTGAGAAGCTTCATAAGCTGGGATCTTCCTATCTCTTTTATTCATATAAAGGTGCAAAGCATGAAATTTCAGGAATGCCGTTTAAAGAATTTCCGCAGATATTCGAGTTTCTACACAG
This sequence comes from uncultured Flavobacteriaceae bacterium, assembly GCA_964008195.1. Lineage (GTDB taxonomy): Bacteria > Bacteroidota > Bacteroidia > Flavobacteriales > Flavobacteriaceae > Christiangramia. Next base: position 12,284 of record CAXGBX010000023.1, on the reverse strand, counting down.
TATAATTTTCAATAATAATAAAATCCAATCCCGTATTTACAAATGAAAAAGCCCCTGCTTTCAACTCTACTAATCCTTTTAGTTTTTGCCGTTACTGCTCAGGAAAGTCAATGGTATAAAGGAAATCTGCACACACATTCTTACTGGAGCGACGGTGATGAATTTCCGGAGATGATCATGCAGTGGTATAAAGATCATAACTACCAATTCGTGGCACTGTCAGATCACAATATTATTGCTGAAGGTGTAAAGGCTAAAATAATTCCTCAGGATAAGATCTACCAGAAAGCCTTTAAAAAGTATTTAAAAAAATATGGGCCAGACTGGATCAATTATAGAGAGACTCCCAAAGGTATCCAGGTTCTGTTAAAAACCCTGGCAGAATTTAGACCGCTTTTTGAAGAACCAGATCAATTCATGATCTTGAAGGCTGAAGAAGTCACCTCTTATCTGGATGATAAGGCGGTACATATGGGAGCCATTAATATTGAAGAAGTCATAGAACCACAGAAAGGCGCCACCATCGTTGAGCTTATCCAGAATAACCTTAATGCCATTATGGAGCACGGGCAGGAAACAGGCCGGCCGGTGATGCAGCATCTTAATCATCCAAATTTCACCTATGCGATTACTGCTGAAGACATCAAACAACTAAAAGGCGCACGCTTTTTTGAGGTTTTCAACGGTCATCCATACGTAAATAACTATGGAGACAGTATTCATGATAGTACAGAAACTATGTGGGATCAGGTAAATATTGCCTATCATGCCATGGGAAAACCGCTTTTACTTGGAATTGCCACAGATGACAGTCACCATTACCATAAGTTCGGCTCTAAGTGGAGTAATGCCGGTCGCGGCTGGGTGGAAGTTAGATCTACGGAGCTTAACCCAAACGCGATCATTAATGCTATGGAAGCTGGAGATTTCTATGCCAGCACGGGAGTTGAATTGTCTAAACTTGACTTTAATGGAAATGAAATTTCGATCGAAATAAATTCTGAAAAAGATGTGAAGTATGAAATTCAATTTATATGAGTTAGAAAAGGATCTACTTAGAGTGAAATTCTCAAATCTTTCACAGCAACCAGAGCTTCCTTTGAAATTCCTGAAGATATTTTATTTGTGAGGGCAAAGATCATTTCAGATAAACTAAAAAAGAATCCGTACAGTAAAGGAGATACGGAAGTTGCGTGGACACAACCTGTTTCAAAAAAATAACAAATGAAATTTTTCAAATACCTGCTGATAGGAATATTCCTAATCAGTTTAAATATACGAGCACAAAGACTTGTAAAAACCATCAATTCGGGGTGGGAATTTCAGCTGGAAAATTCTGAAAATCCTGAAATTGTAAACATTCCGCATATATGGAACGCTGAGGACGCATTTAACGACGGAGATTATTTCCGCGGAAAGGGCAACTATAAAAAACAAATTTTTATTCCCGAAAACTGGAAAAATAAGTCTGTATTCTTAAAATTTGAAGGGGCCAATCAACAAACAAGGGTTTTTGTCAATGAATCGCTCGCTGGTAAGCATACAGGAGGTTATACCTCTTTTATATTTGATCTATCGAAATATTTAAAATTCGGTTCTTCAAATGAAATTAGAATAGAAGTTGATAATGCTCATAATACAGATATACCTCCTCTGGAAGCCGATTTTAATTTTTACGGCGGAATATACCGCGATCTGGAATTAATTACTACCGGGAAAAGCCATTTCCAACTTGAAGGCGAAACGGCCGGAAATCTTCCTATCAAAACTCCTGAAGTAAACGCCAAACTTGCTGAAGTAATTTTTGAAGGAAAAATGGTCAATTTTAAAGATCAATTAAAACTTCAAATTTCGATCACAGATCCTTCAGGAAAAAAAGTTTCAGATTATAAAGAACCACTGAGATCACAGAAGTTTTCTGTTAATTTCAACATTGAAAATCCTAGGCTATGGTCACCAGAAAAACCAAATCTTTACCATCTTAAAGCTGATCTTATAGATTCCGCATCGGGAGATATCCTGGATTCCTACACTTCAAATTTTGGCTGTCGCTGGTTTAAAACCGATCCTGAAAAAGGTTTTTTTCTAAATGGAGAACCTATAAAACTTATAGGCGCCAACCGGCACCAGGATTTTGAAAATATGGGAAATGCTGTTTCTAATGCAATTCATAGGAAAGACAGACTATCAAATGATCAAAGATATGGGGGCTAATTTCATAAGAACCGCCCACTATCCGCAGGATCCCGAAGTCTACCGTATTTGTGATGAACTTGGACTGCTCGTATGGACAGAAGTTCCCGTGATAAACGATGTAACCGATTCTGAAGCATATCATCAGAATGCCATTAATATGCAGCGCGAGCAAATCCTGCAATTATATAATCATCCTTCCATCGTTTTTTGGGGATATATGAACGAGATCTTTATAAGACTCGTTTTTACCGGAGACATGAGCGAAGCGGATAAAAATGCTAAAATCAAGACGAGTGTTGAACTTGCAAAAAAGCTGGAGGCCGAAACCAAAAAACTGGACACCACCAGGCTAAGTGTTATGGCGCTACACGAAAATGACATTTATAATACTTCCGGAATTGCAGATATTCCCGATGTGATTGGATGGAACCTTTATTTTGGCTGGTACACCCAGGGACTTGAAAATCTTGGAAAATTCCTGGATGCCCAGCACCAGAAATATCCGGAAAGACCTCTTTTAATTTCAGAATATGGACCTGGAAGCGATTCCAGGATCCAGACCAACGATCCAAAACCCTGGGATTATAGCGAAGCCTATCAGTTAAAAAGTCATGTAAGCTACCTAAAACAGGTTATGGAACGGGATTATATGTTGGGCATGGCCGCCTGGAATTTTGCCGATTTTGGTTCTTCCGGAAGACAGGACAGCAGGCCTTTCATCAATCAAAAAGGCTTAGTGAATTTTAACAGAGAACCTAAAGATATTTATTATTACTACAAGGCGAGATTGATAAACAAAGATTTTGTATATATCGCCGGAAAGAATTTTGAGAACAGGATCATCAAAAAAGATGAGCCAGTGCTTGTCAAGGTTTTCTCTAATTCTGAAAAAGTTGAATTGACGATTAAAGATACACTACAGAAGACTTCAGCAGTGGTGGATAATATCGCTACTTTCAACTTAAACCTTTCTGAAGGTAAGCATATGATAAAAGCAGTTTCAGGAGATGCCGTTTTTCAGAGAAATATAGAAGTAAGGTTCCGCGGAAACCTCATCAGGGAGCTACACAAAAACCCAATTACAATAAATGTAGGAAGCCATAGTGATTTTATAGATGAAGAAACCGGGGAAATCTGGATAAGCGACCAACAATACACCGGAAATTCTTTTGGGTATGGCGGTGGTAATCCCTTTCAACAGTCTGAAACAAAATTTCAGGGAAGTGCTTCAAATATCAAAGCTACAACAAAAGAACCTTTGTTTCAGACCATGAGAGAGGACATTAAAAATTACAAATTTGATGTTCCAGAGGGGAAATACCGTATCTCACTTCTTTTTACCGAACCTAACAGAGGAGCCTCCAAAGAGAACATCTATAATCTGGGTTCTGATGCAACTGGTTCTTCTGAAAAACTGAGAATATTCAATATTATGATCAACGGCACATTGGTAGAAGAAAATTTAAACCTCGCCAGGGATTACGGGATTCTTCATGCTGTAGAGCTAAACTACAATGTGGAAGCTGAAGACGGAATAAACGTGGAGTTTCAGCCAAAGAACGGTAAAACCATCCTTTCCGGGATACGACTCGAAAAATTATAAAAAAAAGCCCCGGAGTAAAATTTTACAACCGGGGCTAAATAAATTATACCTAAGTCTAGGATTTCGTCACTCTGAATTTATTTCAGAGTCTCAATTATAGTGACTTATATTATTATTAGATTCTGAAACAAGTTCAGAATGACGTTTTTTCTCAATTTACAATCTTAATAAGATTTTATTTTTTCAAAGTAAAAGAACCTTTAAAATCAGCATCTGAAGATCCTGAGATAAAAAATTCAAACTCACCGGGCTCTGCGACGTATTTTAAATCTGAATTATAGAATTTAAGATCTTCTGCGCTTATTTCGAAAGTCACAGTTTTAGACTCACCTTTTTTCAGCATGATCTTTTGAAAAGCTTTCAGTTCCTTCCCTGGAGGGGTGATGCTTCGCACCTTATCGTGAGTATATAGCTGTACAACCTCCTCACCATCAAAATCCCCGGTATTGGTGACTGTAGCGCTTAGTTGAATACTACCATTTGCAGTTAGTTCAGCTGAATTCGCCTTTACATTACTATACTCAAAAGAGGTATAACTAAGACCGTATCCAAAGGACATTAATGGTGAATTTGGTGAATCAAGATAATTGGTCTTGAATTTCTGAAATTCTCCACTCTCAGGTCCCGGTCTTCCGGTAGTTTTCATACGGTAGTGAACAGGAATTTGCCCCACACTTCTTGGCCAGCTATTGGTAAGTTTTCCAGATGGATTATAATCTCCAAATAAAACATCTCCAACTGCATTCCCGGCTTCCACTCCCGGATGCCATATCTGCAAAATACTTACAGGAAGATTCATTTCTTCGGAAATATCTAAAGGTCTCCCACTCATTAAAACCAGTACTACCGGTTTTCCTGTATTTGCAAGTTCCCTTATTAATTTTTTCTGAGAATCTGGAATGGTGATATCTGTTCTACTAGCTGCTTCCCCACTCATTTCGGTTGCTTCTCCTACAACAGCAACGATTATTTCAGATTTTTTAGCCAGATCAAGAGCCTCCTTCAGTAGGGTTTCAGGAGACTCTTCAGAGATCTGTATGCGTGAGCCAAAAACGTTCACTTTCTTGGCAAAAGTTGAATCATCAGAAATATTTGCTCCTTTTGCGTAATTGATCGTAGCATTTGGCGCAACATTCTTAAGACCTTCAAGAATTGGCACCGATAATTGCGGATCTCCGGTTGGGGCCCATGTCCCGAGCATATTATTCTTATTATCTGCCAATGGTCCTATCAAAGCGATATTCGCATTTTTGGCAAGCGGCAACGTCTTTTCATGCTTTTTTAAAAGTACGAATGATCTTGTTGCCGCCTTTCTTGCGAAACTTCTGTTCTCTTCAGTAAGAATATCTTTTTCCGGTCTGCTTTCATCTGAATAGCGATAAGGATCATCAAGCAATCCCAGTTTGTGCTTCGCTTCAAGAATCCTTCTTGCCGCTGTTGTGATCTGCTCTTCTGAAACTTTACCTTCCTCAACAGATTTTTTTAAGGTGGTAAGAAATCCTTCTCCGACCATGTCCATATCCAAACCTGCGTTTATAGCCAAAGCAGATACCGCCTGAAGATCACCCAGTCCATGCGCGATCATTTCGTTCACTGAAGTATAATCTGAAACTACAAATCCGTCGAAACCCCATCTTTCTCTTAAAAGATCTGTAAGCAGCCATTTATTTCCTGAAGCCGGAACTCCGTCGATATCGTTAAATGAGGTCATCACACTTCCAACTCCGGCATCTACTGCAGCTTTATAAGGAGGGAAATACTCATTGAACATCTTCAAACGACTCATATCTACCGAATTGTAATCCCTTCCAGCTTCAGCCGCACCATATAGAGCCATATGTTTCACCGTGGCCATCATGGTATTTGGCTGAGTAAGATCTTCTCCCTGGTAACCCTGCACCATGGCTTTGGCTACCTGAGTTCCCAAATATGGATCTTCACCGGCACCTTCTGCAATTCTACCCCAACGCGGATCCCTGGCAATATCTACCATTGGAGAAAAGTTCCAGTTTATACCGTCGGCTGTTGCCTCTTTTGCAGCTATTTGCGCTCCATTTTTTATCAATTCCATATCCCAGCTGGAAGAAAGTCCCAGCGGAATTGGATAAGTGGTTTTATAACCATGAATAATATCTGAACCAATCAAGAGTGGGATCCCCAAACGTGAAGATTTAACTGCAATATCCTGTGCCTGTCTTACTTTTTCAGGACTAGACACGCCAAACACTCCTCCTACATTTCCGGCTTTGATCTTAGTTTCCACATCTTCACTTACTACAGAACCTGTAGCAATACCGCCTCCGGGAGTTAGCAAGTTCAATTGCCCAATTTTTTCCTCAAGCGTCATGTTTGCAAGCAACTCTTCTACCTGCGGGATCTTTTCCTGCGCCGATAGGAATGAAATTCCCATAAAAGCTATACAGAATATCGATAAATAAGTTCTCTTCATTGTCTTCTCTTTTGGTTATTTATTTAGTTGTTCGATTTATTTGACTAATATCGTCTCTGTTCTTTCTGAAATACCATTTTCATTGAAAGACTCAATACTGAAGTAATACTGGGTATCCCGATCCAGATTACGCATAAAATGCTCATTTTTATCATAGATCAACCAGGAATGATATAGTTTATCTGGTGCTATCCCCCAGCGAATGTTGTAACCCTGTGCACCTTTTACAGCCTCCCACTTAAAAGAAGCATCTCTTCGATCCTCTTCGCGGGAAATTTTGAAGCCTTTAACCTTTTCAGGTTTTTTTCCCGTTCCTTTACCAAAAACCCTGATCTCAGATAAGGCGAGGTTATTTCCAGGAACTTTTACGTTGTTGTAGCGAACATATTTAGCTCTTGCAGGCTGTTTTAAGGTGATATACGCATTAGGCGAATCCTCGTAACTATTGCTACGATCTACAAGCATTTTCCAGTTTTTTCCATCTTCTGAAATTTCTATTGTAAAGCGATGTTTCAAACCTTCAGTACGGGTATAAATTCCCGACTCCTCATCATGGAAATTCAGTTGAAAAGCATAAATATTTCCAGGCTCCTGCATTTCAATTTCAACCCATTGTTTATCATCATTGGCTTCAGCAACCCAGAAAGATTTCGGGCTTTCATCGGTTAAAACTTCAGAAATAATTTCACCTTCATTATTTTTCTTTAGCGACATTTCAGTGATATCAAATTCCCCATCAGTGGAAGTACTTTTTCTAACCTGCATTTGAGAAGAGGACACTGTTGTTTTCCCTTTATATGATAGTAACATCCAGCCACTATGTTGGCCAGCTTTAGTAGAATGTTCCGGGCCATACAGCGGATAATCGCCATAGCTGGTATTGGTATACATTAAACCATCGTCATCAAAATAGGTAGGAAACATGGCTAAACGGCGTTCCCAGTGTGAATTAGAAGCTAAAGCCATCGTCGCAAAATGCCAGTATTGGCCATTGGTTTGCTTCATAGTTACCCCGTGTCCTGCACCATTGGTAAAACCACCCGGTTTAAAACTCATAGGATTATTTTTCATGTATTTAAATGGGCCAAGCGGAGTTTCTCCCACATAGGCCGCATCTGCATATACATTAAATTGGGTGCCCGGCGCAGCATATTGTAAATAGTATTTGCCATCGTGCTTCGTCATTGAAGCCCCTTCCATATATCCTTCTTTTAAAGTTGGATGGAAATTATTCTCGCCAAAGCGTTCCCAGCCGTGCTCTTCCTCAACCAGGTTAATAAGTTCTTTTTGAACTCCGGTTTCCAGAAAGCGATCATCTTTATTCAGCATTTTCACTTTTAAAGGATGTACGTTTGAAGAACCCCAATATAGATAGGTCTTACCATCATCGTCGATGAAAAGTTCAGAATCCTGAATATTGTTGGAAATTGAAGCAGTTGGTGTCCATTTTCCACTCTTTGGATCATCGGTATAAAGAATACTACCATAACCAGCAGGATCACCGGCAAAATATACCAGGGAATCTTTATAATTAAATGCAGTAGGTGCATTAGAACCTTCAAAAAACCATTTCTCAGGTTTAATAAATTCCCAGTTGATCAAGTCTTTAGAATGCCAGTAACCAAAAGAGCGCGTGACAAACATAAAATATTCTCCGCGAAATTCGATAACTGCAGGATCGGCTCCAGAGCGATAGGAAATATTCTTACTGGAATTATATACCATATAAGTATAATCTATATCCAGCGGATTGATATAGGTTTCCGGAACTGCTTCCTGAGAATGAATAGTTATGCTGAAAAGTAAAAAGGATAATATAAGTATCTTAAAATATTTCATTGTTGTGTGAATAAATTCAGTTTACTGAAAGACCCTGGTTCGCAATGACTTTCTTATGGATTTGTATTTCTATTTCAAATTTTTCTGAAATTCTTGATCAGTCTATTTTGTTTTACTCTTTCTCAATTGAGAACAACCACGGCAACAAGTGAGGTTCGGCAAATGCTGAATCCCAGCTGTTGTGATTATCATTAGGATATAGAGATAATTTTGCATTACCTCCATGATGATTTATTTCTCTTGCCATGTCTTTTGATAGGGCTGATGGCACAACATCGTCTTTTTCACCATGAAAGATCCAGATATTCAAACCTTTCTGATATTCTGAAGCGATCTCAGGATTGGCACCGCCGCATATAGCAAAAGCCGCCGCGAACATTTCGGGTTTTTTGTAAAGTATTTCGTAGGTACCCATGCCGCCCATTGAGAGGCCTCCAACATACACTTTATTATCGTTCACAAATTTTTGAGTAACCACAGAATCCATCATTTTCATTACCAAAGAGAGTGATTTTGTCGGCTTCTCTTTATTTTTGAAATCAAATTGGAAAGGCATGGTATCTCTTTTCACCTCAACCTTTGCCCAGTAATCATTTTTAGGTGCCTGTGGAAAAACTACGATCGCAGGGAATTCCTTTCTAATTTCAGCTTTCAGAAAGAGATCACTTCCATGTACCAGTTGGGCTTCATTATCGTCTCCTCTTTCTCCCGCTCCATGCAGAACAAGAACAACAGGATACTCTTTGGCTTCAGAAAAATTCTCCGGATAAAGAATTCTGTAATTCAGCGCATCATTTTCAGAAATGAACTGTTCTTTTTTAAAGTCTTTTTTAGACTGTGCCTGCAATACTAATGGAAACATGAGAAGAATAGATCCAAAAGTTATCAGTAAATATTTGATTCTATTTTTCATATGTAAAGTCTAGTTTTTCGAGTCCGTTTTGCACTTCCCGAGCACCCATAAACAAATCCCAGATCAATCCAGAACGATAGTTTTCTATCATCACCACCATTGGACCCTGGTCTATGGCCAGGTACCTAGGTGCTACCCACTCTTCACCTTCCAGGCTAAACGCGTCATAAAATCCAGCCGGTCCCCAAACAAGATCATTTAGATCTGTATAGAAATACCTCATGGCGGCTAAAGATTTTTCAGGAGTATAAGGAATAGAACTTATGGCCGCAGTTGGAGAAACAACTCCCTTATCTGTGTCTGGAGAATGGGCAGTATAACCAATTCCATCATCTTCATTTCGGGTATAACTAGCAGTTAGGCCCCATGATCTCGGACTATAGGTTTTAAAATTCTCTGGATTCTCCTGCGCATATTCATAATTGATCAGAGTATGATTTACATTAAGATCCCAGTAATTTGCATATTTATCTGAAAGTCCTTTCGGATTTAAACCTAAATAAGAATAATGTGCCCAGAAAAGTGGCCCGGCTTTATCTCCAGGGGTATTATGCTTCAAAATTAAGGGAAGACCATAAGCCTGAGCATCTGTTGTGATATTTCCGCCACGTGCCCATCCGTTATGATAAACTTTTGGATCTATCGTATGATCTGGAGAAGAGGCCGCCAGTACATAAGTGATAAGACATTCGTTATAACCTTCGATCTTAAAGTCCATTTCCCATTCATATTCCGGAGACCAATGCCAGTAGATACCATCTTTATTATTTGTGTACCAGTCCCATTCAATTCCTTTCCAGAGTTCATCATATTTACTGGCAACCGCTTTTTCTTCTTCGGAACCATTCTTTAAATATTCCCTAACTACAATAAAACCCTGGGCAAGAAAGGAAGTTTCTACAATATCCCCTCCATTATCCTTTTCACCAAACGCCTGTACTTCTCCAGTTTCTCCATTAAGCCAATGAGACCATGCTCCATGAAATCTTGGCGTCGAATCCAGAAAATCTGCAATTTTATCTAATCTCGCTACTGCCGAATCTCGAGGAATAAAACCTCTCTCCATTCCGGCAACTATTCCCATGAGACCAAATCCTGAACCACCTGTTGTTACTACATGGGCATCATTTTTCGGATATTCACCATCAGGATGAAATCTCTCCCGAGCCATTCCGCTATTGGGTTCAGCGTAATCCCAGAAATATTTCAATGTTTGTTTTTGAACGGTATCTAGTAAAGCTTCTTCTGATAGTTCATTTTCACTGGAGATCTTTTCATTTTCAGAATTTTCCTGACCATCCTTACAGCCTGTAAACAAAGCAATTGTAAAAATTAGTATTAAGAGATTCGTAGACAGTTTCATATTCAAATGTTTATTAGATCTGTAAATGTCAGGTTGAGCGAAGTCGAAACCTAAATGTATCTGAACAATCGTTTTCGACTGCGCTCGAACTGACAAAGAGTTATTTTTATAACTTTAAAATTATAAGCACTTAATTACGGACCTCTAAAGATTTATTATACATCTAGGATAATGTTGAGTAAAAAGTTTTAAAATTCTAATAAGAGAACCCTAATCTGTCAAGTCCGTTTTTTATTTCGGGATTGGCCATAAAAAGATTCCATGGAAGCTGAGTTCGATAATTCTCTATCATTGCTATGATTGGCCCCTGATCTATCGCCAGGTAACCATCGGCAACCCAGTTATATTCTTCTGAAAAGGCATCATAAAATCCGAGGTCTCCCCAGAGTTTATCTCCCTGTTCTTCATAGAAATATCTCATTGCAGCCATAGATTCTTCCGGAGTATATGGAAAAGAGGATAATGCGGCAGTAGGAGTTATAACTCCAAGATCATTGGTAGGGCTATGAGCCGCATATCCAGTTCTACTATCTGATGCTGTTAAGCCCCAGGAATTTGGACCATAGCCTTCAAAATTCTTGGGATTATCTACACAGTAATTATAATTAATCAAACTATGAGCCTGGTTTTGCTGCCAATAATTAGCATAATCATCTTGGAGATTTCTAGGATCGAGCCCAATAAAAGAATAATGACTAAAAAATAGGGGGCCACCATACGAAGGACCTAAAGGCATATTTATTCCATAGTGACCTCTGTTCATTTTGATATTTCCATTAGATGCCCAACCTTTGGTATATACATCTTTTGAAATACTATGGGTTGGCGAGGAAGCTGCTAGCACATACACTACTAAGGCTTCATTCCAGCCTTTTATCTCTAAATCAATCTGAAAACTATGAGTTGGAGACCAGTGCCAGTAAAGAACATCCTGTCCCTGGGTATACCAGGTCCATTCTACATCTTCCCAAATTTTGGTGATTCTGGAAGCTACTTCTTCTTCGCCAAAATATTCACGACATATAAGTAAACCCTGAATTAGAAACGCAGTTTCCACAAGATCACCACCATCATCGAGATCACTAAAAGGGCGTGTGGCTGCCGTACTTCCAAGATACCAGTGTGAATAGGCTCCATGATAGGTTGGAACAGTCTCGAGAAAATCGAGAATTTTGTTCAATCTGGCTAAAGCCTCATCTCTACTTATCCAGCCCCTTTCTACTGCGACAGGAAATGAAGCAAGCCCAAAACCGGTTCCTCCAGTAGTCACGATATCTGCACCCTGACCGCCATAGGCGTCATCCTGGGATCTTTCTCTTGCCATCCCACTAACTGGTTCTGCAAAATCCCAGAAATAATTAAAGGTTTGTTGCTGCACGAGATCTAGTAGATCCTCATCAGAGAGTGGTATTCTTCCACCAGGATTTTCCCCGCCTGTTTCAGGCGGGGGTTCTGGCGTAGGATTTTCACTTCCAGCGCCATTATCTGAGCTACATCCAATTGAAAATGAAACTAAAAAAATGATTACGAAAGCTTTTAATTTAACCATGTTTTTATGAACTTTTTGCTATGTAAAAACTTACTCTAGAAGATTTTAAAGTATAGCTTATTATATTAGGTTAGTACCCGGGATTCTGTTCCAAAATTCCTCCACTCTGATCTATTTGCTCTTGAGGGATTGGATATAATTCATGTTTTCCCTCCACAAAAGGATAACCAAGAGCTTGCATGACCTCTGCAGCACGGCCTTGACGACGTAAATCGAACATTCTATCCTGCTCCATTGCTAATTCAAGCCTTCTTTCTTTCCAGATATCCATTATGGTAATTCCAGATATAGGTTCTAAGCCAGCACGTTCTCTCACCTCATTAATCCTCTCTTGTGCAACTGCGGTCATCCCCAATCTAAACGCTGCTTCAG
>CAXGBX010000022.1:0-13884 GCA_964008195.1 uncultured Flavobacteriaceae bacterium | reverse complement strand
ATTTTCTCCTCTATTTCTTTCACGAAATCTAATTTCTGCCTGTATAATTTATAATAGAAATTTTTCAGGATGAGACGCTTTTCTTTACTTAAGGCAATTTTATAAATAAAGGCGCTTTTATAATTTAAAAGCCTGAGTTTCTCCAGTATTTCAACTGTCTTTCTTTTTTCTCCAAGATACATAATCTCACCTCCTCTCTTAAATTGAATTAAGTGCGCGATAACATCTAATTTTCAAGAAATAAATTTAAAAGTAGCTGTGAAAAACCCCGAAATTTTTAACCAAATTAACTTGACCTTAGTATAAAATACATCCAGTTTTTTGCATTGCATTTCAGACTTTAAGTAATTTCAGGTAGTTTAAAAATTAACTCTTTTTAGGTTTTCTTAATAAATGTTTAATATTGTTAAAATTCCATAGTTAAACTCTGGTTAATCAGTTCTTTAATTCAGGGTATTTCCTAATCTAAATCGTAGTTTTAGGTAGTAACTAAAAAAATTCAATTATGGCAAAAGATCATGGTCCAAGTATTAAGAATGATGAACAATATGAAGAGCTGCGTAAAGACGGAATGAGCAAGGAAAAAGCTGCCAGAATTGCGAATACTCCAAACTCAGGCAAGAAAGGTGGCAAAGCTGAAAAATATGAGGAAAGGACAAAAGAGGAATTGTATCAAAAAGCTAAAGAAATTGGTATAGAGGGCAGAAGTGATATGACCAAGGACGAATTAATCAACGCGTTAAGGAATCACTAAATGAGATCTATCTGGAATGGTTCCATAAGCTTCGGACTGGTTTCTATACCGGTAAAACTGTATTCGGGTTCAGAAGACAGGAAATTAGACCTGGATATGCTGGATAGACGGGATCACGGCAGGATTAGATATAAACGGGTAAACGAGGATACCGGAAAAGAAGTTGAGTGGAAAGATATAGTCAAAGGTTTCAAAAAGGACGAAGAATACGTGGTGCTGGAAAAAGAGGATTTTGAAAAGGCCAATATGAAAAAGAGCAAAACTATTGACATCGAAGAATTTGTTGATGAAGGCGAAGTTTCAGATGTGCTATTTAAAAAACCCTACTTTTTAGAACCTCAGAAGGAAGGAGGCAAATCTTATAACTTGCTAAGAGATGCCCTTATGGAAACCGGGAAACTGGGAGTGGCAACTTTCGTGATGCGGCAAAAAGAACATCTTAGTCTTATTGGGGTATATAAAGAAGTGTTGGTATTACATGTAATTAGGTTTGTAGATGAAATCAGGGACCCCAAAGAATTAAAAATGTCGAAAGCCAGTGTCAAGAAAAAAGAAGTAGATATGGCTATTTCATTAATAGAGCAATACACTACAGATTTTGATTTTAAAAAGTATAAGGATGTTTATAACGATCAATTAATGAAAATTATAAACTCTAAAGCTACCGGTAAGACTGCTAAGATCGAGGATTTTGAGAGCAAACCAACACCTACCAAAGACCTGATGGCGCAATTAAAAGCAAGTCTTGATAAGAAGAAAAAAGGAAAAGCTTCCTGATCAATGAGTCTCGACGATTATATAAGGAAAAGAAATTTTCGGAATACGCCCGAACCTGAAGCTGAAGTTTCAAAAGAAAATAAAAATCGTTTTGTAATTCAGCGACATCAGGCCAGTAGGTTGCATTATGATCTTCGACTGGAAATAGAAGGGGTTTTGAAAAGCTGGGCGGTTCCCAAAGGTCCTTCCATGAACCCAGATGATAAAAGACTGGCGATTCATACGGAAGATCATCCTATCAAATATTTAAATTTTCAGGGTATTATTCCCAAAGGGAACTATGGCGCGGGAGAAATGAATATCTGGGATCAGGGTACTTTTGAGTCAGCTGCTTCATCTCATCTTTCAAAACAGTTGAAATCCGGAAATCTTAAAATTAAATTTTCAGGGAAAAAGATCAAAGGTGTTTTCGCACTTGTTAAAACCAATCGAGGAGCTAAGCAAAACCAATGGCTGCTTATCAAGAAAAAAGATGATTTCTCTACAGATTTAAATTATGACGCGGAAGATCTTATAGATAAATCTGAACCTGAAGTAGGGAAACTTATCAAATTAAAATTTAAAGATTCTATAAAACCAATGCTGGCCACAAGTGGTAAAGCAATTTTTAATGATCCGGACTGGATTTACGAGTTGAAATGGGATGGTTACCGGCTTATCGCCCATGTAAATAATGGAAGGGTAGATATACACTCCAGAAATGGGATTTCCTATAATACTAAGTTTCCTCAACTGGTAAAAGACCTGGAAAGCATTCCACAGGAAGTGATTCTGGATGGTGAAATAGTGGTTGTTGATGAAAATGGCATTCCAGATTTTCAGAAATTACAGAATTTTGATACCAATACGAAAGGCCGGCTTAAATTTTACGTTTTCGATATGCTTTATCTGAATGGTTATAGCATGTTGAATTTAAAGTTGCTGGAACGTAAAAGTTTTATTCCAGAAATTTTGGAAGAAACTGAAATTGCCACTTATTGCGACCATATTGAAGCTATGGGCAGCGCTTTTTATGATAAAGCTATAGATGCGGGGATGGAGGGTGTAATTGCTAAGAAAGCCGATTCTACATATACCCCGGGTTATAGAAGTGATCACTGGTTAAAGATTAAGGCAGAGGCGAGTCTGGAAACTTTAATCTGTGGCTACACAGATTCTTCCGGGGCTATTTTTGGATCTTTGATTTTAGGGGTTATTCAGGAAAATGAATTAGTATATGTGGGAAACTGCGGAACCGGTTTTTCTAATACAACTCAAAAAGAGCTGCTGAAAAAGATGAAAGCTTTAAAGCTTGATGCTTCACCTTTTCAGAAAAAACCAAATCTAAAAGGAAGGACAGCATACTGGATAAAACCTGAATTAGTCTGTGAGGTAACTTTTTCTGAATGGACAAAATTGGGCAGAATGAGGCATCCGGTTTTTAAAGGATTGCGAGAAGATAAAATCCATTCTGAAATTAATACTGGGATAGATTCCAGGCCCGAAACACAAAAATCATCGGGCTCCAACACACTGGAAGTTAACGGTAAAAATGTTAAGTTCACCAATCTTGATAAAATTTACTGGCCAGACTCCGGATTGCGCAAATATGATTTGATAGATTATTATATCCAGATTTCAGAATTTATTTTACCATACCTAAAGGATCGCCCGCAAAATTTACATAGATATCCCAATGGAATTCATAAAACTGGATTTTATCAGAAAGATAATGAGGGATTACTGGAAGAATGGGTAGAAACTACTAAAATTCATTCGAAATCTACTAATAGGGATATTGAATATTTGCTTTGCCAGGATGAGGCGAGCCTGTTATATATGGCGAACTTAGGTTGTATAGAAATAAATCCCTGGAATTCTAAAATCGGAAATCTGGATAGTCCAGATTATGCCGTAATAGATCTGGATCCTTCAGAAAAGAACAGTTTTGATGAGGTTATAGAAGTGGCTCAGGCTACCAGGGAAGTTTTATTGAAAGCTGATATAGAGGGATATTTGAAAACTTCAGGCTCCAGCGGGCTTCATATTTATTTACCCCTTAATGCTGGTTATACCTATAACGAAGCAAGGGATTTCACCAAACTTCTCTGTTATTTTATTCAGGAAAAAACTGAAGGCCTTACCAGTATGGAGCGCGCTGTAAAAAATAGAAAGGATAAGATTTATCTGGATTATCTGCAAAATCGTCGTGGACAAACCCTTGCTTCTGTTTATTGTGTTAGACCAAAAAAAGGCGCTCCGGTTTCAGCACCCCTGGAATGGGAAGAATTAAAGAAAGGACTGAAAATTACCGATTTCAACCTTCAGAATATGCCAAAAAGGCTGGAAGAGAAAGGGGATATTTTTAAAGACGTTTTAATCGAGCAATTAGATATGGAAAAAGCTTTGGAGCGTTTAAATGAGCTTTAAATATTAAATAATTTATAAAACTCAGCACTATTTTCGGGGCTTTTTGGAATATAGCCTAAATTGAAAAAAAACTACCAGCCTTAATGCGCAAACGTTTCAAGAAAGTACTGGGCAGATATAAAAATCTGGATCAGGTATATATTTTACCATACAGAAGTTATGGAACTTATTCTCATTTATATATTAAAGGTCGGGTATTGGATAATGAGCCTTTGCATATTGTTAAAGATCAGTCTATATGGAAGACGATTAAAAATACGTGGAAGCAGTTTGACAGTTTTGAAATTCCTGATGCAAAAATGCAGCTGGTCCTGCGCGATAAGGTGAATATAACCGGAGCAACGAATGACGAAGGTTATTTTATTTTTGATAAAACCGTGGATGAAAACCTGGCGGAACACGCTGATAAGGAAGGTTGGTTGGAATATGAGATTTTTTATAAAAATAAATTGGTACCAAAAACGGAACTAATAAACAATCCGGCGAAAGGAGAATTTTTAGTACCGCACGTAGATGCCGAATATGGGGTGATTAGTGATATTGATGATACTATTTTGCAAACTGGAGTTACTTCCTTTTTAAAACTCCGGCTTCTAAAAAATTCATTACTTACCAACGCTTATGCGCGGATCTCTTTCAAAGGAGCCCCGGATTTATATCAAAAACTTCACGAAGGTGTTTCAGGAGAATCTAAGAACCCGATTTTCTATCTAAGTAATAGTCCGTGGAACTTATACGAATATTTAAAATTATTTCTTGACCATAATGGCTTTCCTAAAGGCCCTATTCTTTTAAGAGATTTTGTAACGCCATTCGATAGAACTCTAAAACCCGAAAAACCTCATAAACAGAAAGAAATTACGAACATCCTAAAAACGTATCCCGACATGAAATTTATATTAATTGGGGATAGTGGTGAACATGATGCGAGTATTTACACAGAAATTGCTGCTCAGTATTCTGATAGGATCATGGCCATTTACCTACGTAGTGTAAAACATAAAAGGCAAATGGAGCGTGTACGTAGCTTAGTGGATAATTTTGATACGGTTCCGGTTTTGCTTGCTGAAAATTCAAGCGAAGCGGAAAAGCATGCCAGGGAAAATGGCTTTATTCAGTAAGATGTAAAAAAAATCGCTAAACTGAATTTGATCAGCTTAGCGATATATCATATTTTATTAAAGCCTAGTTTCTGACTAACTTGGATCTATATTGGTTCCAACCGCTGCACGCTGACTATTAGGTGCTTTTCTGGGCATCGTCCTAAAAATCTGATCCCATAGCGGAGAGGATACTCCAAAAGCCCTGTCTGGCTCCCTGTAATGATGAATACTATGATGGTGCCATAATATCTTCAAAAAGTTGTTGGGTACCTTGAATGCATGTACCGAATAATGTACGGCAAGATAGGCTGCATATCCAATTAAGAATCCGGCTAGAAAACCAAAAACATAATCGCCTAAAACTGCACGATATACAATAAATAGTATAGTCGCTATAATTAAGCTCAGCAAAGGTGGCATAGCCAGTCTTGATTTATCCTTTGGGTAATCATGGTGAACACCATGCATGGTATAGGATAATTTTTGCTTCTTTGGTGTGGTTGCAGGAATATGATATAAATACCTATGCATCACATATTCTATAAAGGTGAAGAAAAATAGACCAGCAAGAAAAAGTCCTATCATGGCCGGAGCTTCAAATCCTTTTTCAATAGCCCCGTAATAAACCAATGCTGCAGAAATTACTCCGAAGATAATCAACGGAAGTGATATGTGCGTATGGGTTAACTTTTCAAGTATTGGATTATTAAATAATTTCGGCGAACCTTTGTGTTTAGGTCTTTTTAATTTTGTCGATTCCATATTCATTTCGTTTTAAAAAAGTCCGTGTAACTCTCCATCGATACGGTTTATAATATCTCCGAGATCTTCAGGATTGTCTACAAAGTTAATATTATCTACATCAATAATCAGCAAATTTCCTTTATCATAATTATGAACCCAGGCCTCGTAACGTTCGTTTAAACGGCTCAGATAATCAATAGAAATTGAATTTTCATAATCCCGGCCACGACTATGAATTTGTGCTACCAGATTAGGGATACTACTTCTTAAATAAATAAGGAGATCAGGACCCTGTACCACGCTTTCCATTAAATCAAATAGAGATTTATAGTTTTCAAAATCTCTGTTGGTCATCAGGCCCATCGCATGTAAATTGGGCGCGAAAATATAAGCATCTTCATAGATCGTTCTATCCTGAATGATCTTTTTTCCACTTTCTCTAATTTGTAAAATCTGCCTGAACCTGCTATTCAGAAAATAGATCTGCAGATTAAACGACCAGCGCTCCATTTTGTTGTAGAAGTCTTCTAAATAGGGGTTCTCCAATACATCTTCAAACTGTGGTTCCCACTTATAATGCTTGGCGAGTAATCTGGTTAGCGTCGTTTTTCCTGCACCAATATTTCCGGCGATGGCTACATGCATAATTTGATTTCTTAGGCTGAATTAAGGAGTGTAAATATAAAATAATTGATTTAAAAACGTGGGAATAGCCACCAGACTCCGAAGAATTTTTCACGGGACTTAACAAATTGAAGTTAAAGAATATTAAATAGCTGGATGTCTGCTATTTAATAATTTATTTTCATAAAAAATATATCTATGAAAAAGATTCTCTTATCTATTGCTATTATTACTGGAATGTCAAGTTGTTCTCAAGATGATAATGGAGAAATGGCTGTTCAGGAGTTTCCAAATGGCACAAACTACACAATTAGCAATGTAGACTCACAAAACGCATATGCCCAACTTAAGCAAAATCTTCAGGCGAACGGTGCTATAGGTATCGTAGCAGAAGTAGACCATCAACAAAATGCACAATCAATTGGGGAAAATTTAGATTATACTAAAATTATTTTCTTTGGAAATCCTAACCTGGGAACTCCATTAATGCAAAAGAACCAGTTAGCAGGTTTAGATCTTCCACAAAAAATTCTTTTTTATAAGGATGAAGGAAGAAATATAATTCTCTATAATTCAGTGGAATATTTAAGTTCAAGACATGATCTAAATGGGGTAGGGACCCTGGATCAAATATCGGGCGCTTTAGAAAATCTTGCTACAGGAGTTTCTAATGAAGAAGTTTTGACTGCGGAAAATCGAACGGTAGATTTTAAAGAAGGAATCATTACCAAACAGAGCACTCAAAATTTTAATGAAACATATGCCAGGTTGAAAAACGCTTTAAATACCAATGAAAATATTTCTATTATCGCAGAGCTGGATCATCAGGCAAATGCCGCTAGCGTAGATATGGATTTAAGACCTACACGGATTATTATTTTTGGAAACCCAAATTTAGGTACTCCTTTAATGCAGAGTGAACAAACAACAGGATTAGATCTTCCTCAAAAAATGTTGGTATGGGAAAATGGTGATGGTGAAGTCTTCATATCTTATAATGATCCTGATTTTATTGCAGAAAGACATAATATAGATGATGCACAAGAAACTTTGAATACCATAGGTATGGCATTGGATAATTTATCTAATGCAGCAGCAGGAAATTAAAATATATCCTGAAGGCAGGTCGCACATCTGGCATAGGTCCAGATGCAATCAACAAAATCTGTGAAAATATGAAAGAATAATCCGATACAAATCAATCGGATTATTTTTTGTTTTATAAAGATCATACCCAATACATAAGCAGTAATTGCCAGTTCTGAGTGCAGTGGGTGAAATCCAATTCCGCAGCGTTCAGCATCAAAAATGGGATCGGCTATAATGTGGTCAAGGTCTATTAACATGGTTGCCGCGAGAATAAGCCAGTATTTAAGCCAGTTTTTGCGATCATAAAAATAGGCGATAAGGCCAATCACTAAAAAATGCAGGGAATAGTGGACTATTTGCTGGATCACTTCTTAATTTTTGGAATTGCCTGAACCTTCTACTTCATCATCATCTCTGAGTAAATTATTTAATTTTCGCTCCAAAGCGATATACCTGGAAATACCAACCAGTAAAAAAAGAATACATATAAATAAGGCTAGGTATCCTACCCACATCAAACTTATGCCCTGATATTGCTTGATTTGTAACAATGCCAGCCCACTTATCAATAAGTATATGGACGCTCGTATGTAAGAAAGTAATGTACGCTCATTGGCAAGTTTAGTACGTTCCAATGCCAGATGCTCCCTAACGAGTTTTTCATCGATTATTCTGGTTTTAAACGGATTATGGAGTTTTACTCTTCTCATGGTCAAAATGGAAAAAATAATGGGATTATAAAAGATGCGGCAATCCAGATGATAAAGTTAAGAGGAGTTCCGAAAATTAAAAAATCTTTGAATCGATAATTCCCTGGAGCATAAACCATAGTATTTACAGGATAACTCACCGGGGTCATAAAAGTTAATGAGCAGGCAAACATAATTCCTATCAAAAAAGGTTTTTCACTAACCTGTAAGGCTCCTGCCAGGCTAATCACAATGGGTGTCATTAAGGCCGCAGCTGCTTTGCTAGAGAGAACATTGGTAGATAAAAATGTAATTAAAAATAGCAGGCTTAAAGTTATCCTGGGATCCAAACCACCCATATATTCAAAAATATATTGTGAAATAATTTCTGAGCCACCAGTTTTTTCCAGCGCTTTACCCATAGATAAAACCCCCGCCATCATAAAAATCACCTTCCATTCAATCGCTTCGTAAGCCTCTTGTGGTTTTAAAATAGACAGGGTTACCAGTAATAGACTCCCCACCATGGCGCTGATAAGTATGGAAGTAACATTTAAGGCAGCTGCACTCACCACTCCAATGATAATTAACAAAGCTGGAATTGCTTTTTTGTAATCTATCCTTTTTCCCTGATATTCAGAAAGTGTAACCACCAGTTTATCTGCGGTTAAGGTTTGGAGCGCTTTCTGGGAAGCATAAAGTAACATCATATCTCCTTCACGCAGTGTTACATGGGTAACATCCTGGGTGATGGTTTCTTTACGGTGTCTAATTGCCAGAACTGAAGCATAATACGTGCTTCTGAAATTTAACTGTTTCAGGGACCTGCCACCAAGCTCAGAGCCATAAGGAATCATTACCTCATAGATTTTTTTTTCTTCGTTTGGCCGGGTAGATTTTTTTTCTAATTGATCATCTGCAGGGACGTCAAGAATATTTTCCTCATCTCCAATTACTGAAAAACCTTTTTTTTCCTTCAATCTTGCAAGGCTGAAGGGGTCTATAAGTATACGTAATAAATCATTTTCCCTTAAAACGGTTTCTCCGTTGATTTCATATACGCGATAATGTTCGCGTTTAATTCTAAGGATTTGTGCCTTAAATTCGGTAACCAGCTTTGATTTTGAAATAGGAAGATCTACATCATCACTTTCTTCTGAAAGTTCTACTTCCGCCATATACTTTTCAGCTTCTTTTTTTAAGCCAGCCTCTGCCTGGGATTGTCTATTTGGTAAAAGAATTGGGCCAACAATAAAAATATATGCCATTCCAATACCCAGTAAGCAAAGTGCTGCGAGTGAAAACTCAAACATCCCAAAAGCTTCTGATCCTAATTTTTCAGCATAACTGCTCACAAGGATATTGGTAGAGGTGCCAATTAAAGTACAGGTGCCACCAAATAACGCTGAAAAAGATATAGGGATGAGCAATCTCGCCGGGCTGATACCTGATTCCCGACATACAAGCAATGCAACTGGAATCATAATTGCCACTACTGCTGAATCATTGATAAATGCTGAAAGCACCGCTGAAAATATGCAAAAAGTAACCAGCGCGAAAAAATAATTGATCCGGGCTATCTTAACAAGTTTGGCACTAACACCATCGATAATACCCGATTTAAATACAGCAGCGCTTACAACGAACATACACCCAAGAGTAATTGTTGCAGGATGGTTAAACCCTGAGAAGCCTTCTTCCGGACTTAATACTCCTGAAACAATAAATAGCGCCATGATGACAATGGAAGTCGTATCAATGCTGAAATAATCCCGTACAAATAAGATTATTCCAATAAAAATTATAGCAACAGTGATATAGAGTTCCATCAGTTCATTCCTGTATTAATTTTGTAATTTATGGCAAACGCAACCTGGCATGGTAAAGCTCTGTGTACTTTCAAACCATTCAAATGCCGAATTGTACTTATTATTTTCCCAGTAGAAATTTGTTCGTTCTTCTGCTTCATTCCCTAACTGGTTCATGGTTTTTGCATCAAATAATCTACCGTTCACCATGGTATAGATCACAGATTCAGAATTTTTGATATCTTCCAGCGGATTCTTTTCAAGAACGATAAGATCTGCCAGTTTACCTTCCTCCAGAGATCCAATTTCTTTATCCATACCAATATATTGAGCACCGTTGATGGTTGCCGCCTGGAGTGCTTCCATATTAGACATTCCGCCCATTTGAAGAAGCCATAATTCCCAATGCGCGCCTAATCCCTGTAATTGGCCGTGGGCACCAAGGTTCACTTTTACCCCTTCATCTGAAAGAGCCTTGGTTGTTTTAGATACCAGCACAGGTCCATTTTCATATTCTTCTTCAGGCAATTTCGTTCTATGTCTGGATCTCGAATCTACAATCTCCCTGGGAGTGAAAGTTAAAAGTCTATCGTTTTCCCAAACATTCGTCTTATCATAAAAAATGTACTCACCGTTGATTCCTCCATAATTCACAATCAGCGTAGGGGTATAACCGGTGTTGGAAGCACCCCATAAGCTAAGAACATCCTTATAAACTGGTGCTACCGGAATATTATGTTCAATCCCGGTATGCCCATCCACAATCATATTCATATTATGGAAAAAGGTAGAGCCTCCTTCGGGAACCACGTTCATATTCAATTCTTTTGCAGCTAATAAAATCTGTTGTCTCTGCTCACGCCTCGGCTGATTATAACTTTTTACTGAAGTGGCTCCAAAAGCTTTTGTCCTTCTAATTGCCGATCTGGCATCATCAATACTGTTAATTTCCGCTTTAAAATCACCTTCGGCGCCATATAAGATAATCCCGGTAGAATATAGCCTCGGGCCTACCATATCGCCACTTTTTATCAATTCTGAAATTCCGAAAACTGTCTCACTTAAAGCGGAAGGATCGTGGGCTGTGGTAACACCAAATGCTAGATTTGCATAAGAAGGCCAGTGTTTCTTAGGTGTAAGACCATATCTAAAAGCCCCAATATGGGCATGAGCATCAACGATGCCCGGCATTATGGTTTTTCCTTCCAGATCGTAAATTTTTGCTGAAGACGGGATATTTACTTCTCCAGAAGCGCCGATAGCTTCAATTTTATTCTTTTCAATTACAATACTTCCATTCTCGATCACCTGGTCGCCTTTCATAGTAATAATTCTGGCATTGGTGAAAGCAATGATTCCTTCAGGTGTATCTGTCTCTACCTCCAGACCAATTTTTGTCCCTTTTTCAGTTGCTGAGGCAATAGAATCTGGAGAGTTTTCCAGGTACGTAAATTTCTTTTCAATATCATTGGTAAAATACTCATCGCCCAGCGTCCAGTGAATTTTTTTACTGTTGTTGGACCAATGCAAATTAACACCGGCATCTTTGGTAACCTGGGTTACCGGGAATGTTTTAGAATCTGGACTAAGCTCAATGGCCTGTCCGGTTTTTATAAATGGCGCTACATAAACTTTATGCAAATTGCTGAAGAGAATCCATTTATTATCGGGACTGGGAAGAATTCTGTTAGCATATTTTGAATTGATATGGGTTCTCTCATCATTTCCCTCCAGGTCTGTACTTTTGAGACTTTTGGTGAGACTACCGAAGAAATACCCTCCTGTTTGATAGAAAATACGTGTATTGTCAACATTAAAAATGGGAAAAATTCCGTCTTTGGTAAGTCTTTTTATGTTCTCTCCGGAAGCAGTCATGGTATAAATTCCTGGCTCCTTGCTGAAAGTCTGGCCCTGATCGCTATTGCCGCTTTCTTTTGAGAAAACGATCATTTTACCGTCATTGGAATAAGACGGATTTCTGTAAATTCCTTTTGTTTTTGTAAGAGTTTCAGAAGATCCGCCAGAGAGAGAAACTCTTTTAATCGTCCCTAAATCAGCATCATCCCAGGTGACATATATAATATGTTTGCCATCAGGTGAAAAATCAGGTTCAAATTCAAAATCATCTGAATTCGTAATTCTTTGCGGTTTGCCATTAGGTAAAGATTTTTTCCATAAATAGCCTACTGCATTAAAGACCAAGGTTTTTCCATTTGGAGAAGTAACTGCATGCCTGATCACTTTAGGACTGAATTTTTCTGAAAAAACCTCGTGATCTGCCTGGAGCGTCTCGGCAATCTTAATTTCTGCTGAAACCTGAAATGGTATTTCAGTAACTTCATAATTGTTGATATTTACCTTGTTTATTTTTCCATTGGCCCAGAAAACCAGTTCTTCGTTATTTGGCATCCAGCTAAAACCAGGATAAACGCCAAAGATCGCCCAGGCTTCCTGCTGATCTTTGCTTAGCTTATCAAATATAGGCCATTCCTCGCCGGTTTCAAGATCGTGGATAAATAGTACAGATTTAGTTCTGATGCGTTTTACAAAAGCCAGTTTTTTTCCATCTGGGGAAACTTGAGGACGTGCTGCGCCACCGGGACCGCCGGTCACAGTGATGGTTTCCCCGGTTTCAAAATTATACCTTTTAATTACATAAATCTGCTTATTAGGGTCTTTGTTATATTGAAAATTTCCGCCGGGATACATATCCTCGCTATAGAAAAGGTATTTTCCGTCGGGGGAAATACTGGGTTCATTCACATCCTGCTGATCATTTTTTCTTTCAGTAAGCTGTAAGCCTTCTTTTGCCGCAATATGATACTGCCACATTTCGCCTGCTCCAAGGGAACGGCCCGAAGTAAAATGTTTCCGGGCAATAAAGGAGTTGCCATCTGGAGTCCACACTGCGTTATTTAACAACCTGAACTTTTCTTCAGTGATCTGCTCTGGATTTTTACCGTCAGCATCCATAATCCAGATATTGTCACCACCACCGGCATCACTGGTAAATAATATTTTTGAAGCGTCCGGGCTAAATCTTGGCTGGACTTCGTAGGGAATTCCAGATCTTAAGATAGTTGCTTTACCACCACTAACGGGCATTTTGTAGATATCACCCAGCAAATCAAATACAATAGTTTTGCCATCTGGGCTCACATCAAGGTTCATCCAGGTACCTTCATCGGTATTTAAATTTAAGGTTTGAAATTCCCAATCTTCAGGATAGGGATCTGAAACATCCCACTTTTCGTCCTTCTTCTCATTTTTATCTTGAGCGAAAGCAGTATTGAAATTGGTTATAATAATGAAAAGGCTCAGAACCTTTAGAAATTTATGCATGATCGAATAGTTTATAGTATTTAAATATACAGCATCTTTCTATTTGGTGAAAGTTGCGCTGTTTTTAATTTAAAATACTAATTCTATCAGCTCTAAAATGGCAGGTTTTGAAGATCTACATTTCCACCGGAAATAATGATCCCAATTCTTTTATTTTGAAACCTATCTTTTTCTTTGATTATAGCAGCAAGTGGAACTGCACTGGAAGGTTCAACGACAATCTTCATTCGTTCCCAAATAAGTTTAAGCGCAGCTTTGATTTCTTCTTCAGAAACTCTGATAATTTCATCTACATTTTCCAGAATAATGGGGAAGTTTTGATCACCTAAGTGCGTTTTTAATCCGTCAGCTATAGTATTTGCCGTATCATTTGTTTCAATTTTACCACTTTTCAGAGAACGCCAGGCATCATCAGCTTCCATTGGTTCAGCGCCAATACAACTGCAATTATTCCCGAAGTATTTCACAGCCAGTGCAGTACCGGCAATGAGTCCGCCACCTCCTACCGGACAAATGATAATATCCAGCTTAGGATGATCTTCAAG
>CAXGBX010000021.1:0-14212 GCA_964008195.1 uncultured Flavobacteriaceae bacterium | reverse complement strand
GGGCAGATGTGAGCGCCTGTTTCTATACAGATGTGTTGACTTATAGTTTAAATACCAACGGAGATATTGTTTACAATCAGGATAATAATGGTGCTACTTTTTATAATGTAGATTTTACTGATGGTGCAGGAGAAGATCAATGCCGGGATTTGGATACTGGTGGCGATAAAAACGCATCCCTGGCGCCGGCTACTTCTGGAATTGAAAGCTCTACAGGAACTTCGATCAATTATGCTGATGGCGGATTTATGAGCTATTTTATAGGTACTTCTACTTACGAAATTCTGGAAATTACAGAAAATACCATGTATGTAAGGGCGATTCCGGCAAGTAACCCAGCACTAGCTTGGTATCTAAGATTTACAACTACACCTTACGATGAACAGAGAGCTACCGGAGGTGGCGGAGAAGAATTTGAAACTCAATTTGAAGATCTTGCCTGGTCTGATGAGTTTGATGGAGATGCTCTAGATACAGATACCTGGAACTACGAAACCGGAAACGGAACAAATGGTTGGGGAAATGGCGAAGTACAGTTTTATACCGAAGATAATGTAAGTGTTCAGGATGGAAACCTGGTGATTACTGCACGACGCGAAGCTGAAAGTGGTTTCAATTTTACCTCTGCCAGAATTACGACTCAGGATAAATATGAATTTACTTACGGAAGAATTGAAGCACGGGCTAAAATGCCTGCTGGGGGTGGTACCTGGCCTGCGATCTGGATGTTAGGAGCTAATTTTGATGAAGTTGGATGGCCTCAAACTGGTGAAATAGATATTATGGAATGGGTAGGTAATGAGCCAGAAAGGACGTCTTCAGCATTACATTATCCAGGAAATTTCGGAGGTAATGCTGTGGTTGGAGATTCTACTATAGATAATGCTACTTCTGAATTCCATATTTATACTGCTGAATGGACTGAAGACACAATCACTTTCCTTTTAGACGGTGAAGTATATTTCACTTTCCAGAATGATGAAAGTCTTCCTTTTAACAAAGATTTCTTTCTTATTATGAACGTGGCTATGGGAGGAGGCCTTGGAGGCGCGATTGATCCTGCATTTCAGGAGTCTTCTATGGAAGTGGATTACATAAGAGTGTACCAATAAGAATTTGTTTGTTTAGGCTATAAACTCCTGGGGCTCCGGCCCCGGGATTTATTTAAATTATCATGAAAAATTTTTTAATATTCATGTCCCTTTCTTTAGGGACCCTGGGATTATATTCCCAAAATTCAACGATTCCAAGTTCTGTTAAGGATGTGGAAGCTAAGGTAGATTCAGTATTAAACCTGATGACTCTGGAAGAGAAAGTAGGTCAAATGATTCAGTATAACGGGAGTTGGGATCTTACAGGGCCTGCGTCTGAAACAGGAAATAAACAGAAAGAAGAAAGACTTAAAAAAGGTCTGGTAGGATCTATGCTAAATGTCCTTTCTGTGGAAGCTACAGAAAAAGCCCAGAGACTAAACATGGAAAACTCAAGGATGAAAATTCCATTGATGTTTGGTTACGATGTGATCCACGGATATAAAACGATCTTTCCGGTGCCACTTGCCGAAACTGCCAGTTGGGATATGGAAGCTGCAGAAGAATCTGCGAGAATAGCCGCTTTAGAGTCGGTCGCAGAAGGAGTAAACTGGACGTTTTCTCCAATGATTGATATTTCGCGTGATGCCCGTTGGGGTAGAATCATGGAAGGATCAGGGGAAGATCCGTACCTGACTTCCAAAGTTGCCGTTGCAAAAGTGAAGGGCTATCAGGGCAAAGATCTTTCAGATCCTAAAACGATTGCCGCAACTGCTAAACATTTTGCCGGTTATGGTTTTGCTGAAGGAGGAAAAGATTATAATACGGTAAATATTGGAAAAAACGAATTACATAATGTGATCTTACCTCCGTTTAAAGCAGCTGCCGATGCCGGAGTGGCAACTTTTATGAATTCTTTTAATACTATTGATGGAATTCCTGCTACCGGAAGTGAAAGTTTGCAAAGAGAAATTCTAAAGGGAGACTGGAACTGGACAGGATTTATGGTTTCAGACTGGGGTTCTATTGCTGAAATGATCCCACACGGATTTGCCCGCGACAAAGTTCACGCTGCAGAAATTGCCGTAAAAGCTGGTAGTGATATGGATATGGAAGGCGGAGCTTATGAAGCCGGACTTGAAAAACTTGTTGCTGAAGGAAAAGTTGAGGAAGCCCTTATAGATGATGCGGTAAAAAGGATCCTTCGGGTAAAGTTCAAAATGGGGCTTTTTGAAGATCCTTACAGATATATTAATCCTGAAACTAAGAAAAATGTGCCTTACCAGGAACACATGTCTACCGCGCGGGATATTGCTAAAAAATCTATTGTTCTTTTAAAGAATGAGAACAGTCTTTTGCCAATAAAATCTTCAGTAAAAAATATCGCGGTTATAGGGCCATTAGCCAACGATAAAGACACGCCTATAGGAAATTGGAGAGCACAGGGAGAAGCAAATTCTGCCGTCTCAGTTGTTGAAGGTTTAAAAAATGGATTGAGTTCTAAGGCTAATATTACTTATACGGAAGGTGTAAAGTTGGGAGTGGGAGAAAGAAGCTTTCTAATGCCTTTAAAAATCAATAAAACTGATACTTCTGGAATGGGAGCTGCGGTTAAGAATGCAAGAAACGCTGAATTGGTAGTAATGGTTCTGGGCGAGGATGCATTCCAATCTGGAGAAGGACGTAGCCAGGCAAATATTGGCCTTGCCGGTTTACAGATGGAATTGCTGAAAGCAGTTCATAAAGTGAACAAAAATATTGTTTTAGTGTTGATCAATGGAAGGCCTCTGGAGTTGAGCTGGTCTGCAAAAAATATACCTGCAATCGTTGAAGCATGGCAACTTGGATCTGAAAGTGGAAATGCCATTGCAGATGTGCTCCTTGGCAAATACAATCCGTCTGGGAAACTACCGGTTTCTTTCCCCAGAGCTGTGGGACAGGAACCTTTGTATTACAATCATAAGAATACAGGAAGACCTAGTAGTGCGGAGCATGTAACCTATGCTCATTATACCGATATTGAGAACGGACCGCTCTATCCGTTTGGCTTCGGCCTTAGTTATACCAATTTTGATTATGCCATGCCTGAACTTTCAGTTGAAACTATTAAAGCGGGAGAAAACGCAAGCTTAAGTGTGGCGGTTACCAATTCAGGGGACAGAAAAGGAAAAGAGGTGGTTCAGTTATATCTGAGAGATCTCGTAGCAACCACCGCAAGACCTGTTAAGGAATTGAAAGCATTTAAAATGATCGAGTTGGAACCGGGAGAAACTAAAATTGTGGAGTTTAATATTAATGAAGAAATGCTTAAATTCTACAACGCTTCAGAAAAATGGGAAGCCGAAAATGGCGAATTTGAACTTATGGTTGGAGGTAATTCTGAAGATGTGCAGTCTGTAAAATTTAATTTCAGCAACTAATGGGAAATTTTTCAAATTTTATATTGGCAGGAGTGACATTGCTGGGAGTTTCAGCAACTGCTCAGGAGAAAATAATCTTTCAGGAAGATTTTAATGGAGATAGCCTGAATATGAGTATCTGGAATTATGAAGAAGGTGATGGCTGCCCTAACCTATGCGGTTGGGGAAATAATGAAGAACAGATCTATGATCGTAAATATGTTGAAGTTAAAAATGGAAACCTCATAATAACTGCCCTTAAGAATGAAGATCAATATTATTCTGGAAAGATCAACTCAAAAGATAAGCTTGAGTTTACTTACGGAGTGATTGAAATGCGCGCGAATGTAGCAACCACAAAAGGACTCTGGCCGGCAATATGGATGCTGGGAGCCGATATTGATGAGGTGAGCTGGCCGGCAAGCGGGGAAATAGATCTCATGGAATATATTGGTCGTAGACCGGATGTGGTTTATAGTACACTGCATTTTCCTGCGAATCATGGCGAGAATGCAATGGGTAAGGAAACCGAAATTAAGGGGATTGGAGAGGGTTTTCATATTTTTAAGACTGTCTGGACCAAAGATTTTATCGAATATTTTGTAGATGGAAAACAAGTTTTTCGTCATACTCCAGAAAAATATGATGCGGAACATTATCCCTTTAGAAAAGACTTTTATTTTCTGGTGAATATGGCTATTGGCGGTAACCTTGGAGGAGCTGAAATCACTGATTCTGAGTTACCAGCAAAGTTCTACGTTGATTATATAAAAGTGACAGAACTGCCTGATAATTTGAAATAATTCGGTTCCAGAAGGTTCAAATCATTCACGTAAATTTTTGATTCTAACGATAGGAGGAATCTTTTAGAAGCAGAGAGATGAAGATGAGATTCTACACTCCGCTATCGCTTCGTTCAGAATGACAACCAACAAGGTAGATTTGTTATTCCGACAATTGGGGGAATCTCTTTGAAACTGGAAAGATTGTCATTCCCAGCATTGCGGAGGAATCCCAGACTTTGAATTATTCAATTTTAATAAGATCCTTCGCTTCACTTCGTTTCGCTCTGGATCATATTAACTTTTAATTCAAATTTCTTTTTTCAATAAAAAAGCGTTTCAATAGCGTAGATGCCTCTTCTTCCATGGTGCCCGATTTTACTTCAGTTTTAGGGTGAAGTTGTACTCCAAATTTTCTATAACCTCGCGTAGTATCTTCAGCTGCAAAAACGATCTTAGAAATCTGGCTCCAATAAAGTGCGCCCGCGCACATCTGGCAGGGTTCCAAAGTAATGTACATGGTGCAATTCTGCAGATACTTACCACCAAGAAAATTGGCGGCAGCAGTGATTGCCTGCATTTCGGCATGGGCGGTAACATCATTTAAAGTTTCTGTTAAGTTATGGCCTCTGGCAATAATTTTATCATTGATGACCACCACAACACCAACCGGAATTTCTCCCTTTTCGTAAGCAGATTGAGCTTCTTCCAAAGCCTTTTTCATAAAGTAGTCATCGTTGAAAGGAGAAAGCATGCTTATAGATTTTTTCCCAAGATATAAATTTTGAGTATTCCAATGCTGTCTCTTATTCCAAATTCAGAATGCTTAATGTAACTTTGTCAAGTATGTCCAGAATTCTTCAAAATATTAATTCCCCGGCCGATCTTCGGAAACTGCCTGAAGCTGAATTAGAAACTCTTGCCGCAGAACTTCGGAAATTCATTATCGATATTGTGGCTACAAAAGAAGGTCATCTCGGTGCAAGCCTAGGTGTGGTGGAGCTGACTATTGCATTACATTATATTTTCAATACTCCAGAAGATTTGCTGGTTTGGGATGTGGGACATCAGGCGTACGGGCATAAAATCCTGACAGGCAGAAGAGATGTTTTTGATTCCAACCGCCGGTTAAATGGCCTGAGTGGTTTTCCGAAGAGGGATGAAAGTGAATATGATACTTTTGGAGTGGGACATTCTTCAACCTCAATTTCGGCTGCTTTGGGAATGGCCATTGCTTCCAATTTAAAAGAGGAAACAGAAAAACAGCATATTGCGGTGATAGGGGATGCTTCCATCGCCAGCGGGATGGCTTTTGAAGGATTAAATCATGCGGGGGTTACGAATGCCAATTTGCTGGTGATCCTTAACGACAATGCTATAGGAATCGATCCAAGCGTAGGGGCTTTAAAAGAATATCTCACCAAAGCGAGAGTGGGTTTTAAGCCTGCAAGCGATAATATTATTGAAGCGCTGAATTTCAGATATTTTGGTCCGGTAGATGGGCATGATCTGGAAGGTCTTTTAAAGACACTGAAGGAAATGAAACAGATTAAAGGACCCAAATTCCTTCATGTTATCACAAAGAAAGGAAAAGGCCTGAAAAAAGCGGAAGAAGATCAGGTGAAGTATCATGCACCAGGTAAATTTGAACCGAATACCGGAGAATTACTGAAATATGATACAGATGGTCTTTCTTTAAAATATCAGGATGTATTCGGTTTGACATTGGTAGAGCTCGCTGAAAAAAATGAAAACATCATCGGAATCACTCCCGCTATGCCTACGGGAAGTTCCCTGAAATATATGATGGAAGCCTTTCCCGAAAGGGCTTTTGATGTAGGAATTGCAGAGCAACACGCCGTGACACTTTCCGCAGGAATGGCGACTCAGGGATTTACTGTTTTCTGCGCTATTTATTCTACTTTTTTGCAAAGAGCTTATGATCAGTTGATCCATGACGTGGCTTTGCAAAATTTACCGGTGGTATTCTGCCTGGATCGTGCAGGGCTGGTAGGCGAAGATGGTGCCACGCACCATGGGGTTTTTGATATTGCGTTCGCAAGACCCATCCCTAACCTTATAATCGCCGCTCCTGGCAATGAAGTTGAACTTCGGAATTTGCTTTATACCGCTCAGTTAGGGCTAAAATCTCCTATGATCATTAGATATCCAAGAGGTAGAGGTGTTTTGCCGGAATGGCAATTGGATTTTGAAAAGATTGAAATTGGGACGGCAAACTGCCTGAAAGAAGGCTCAGAAATTGCCGTTTTGAGTATAGGGAATATGGCTGAAAATGTAAAAAAGGCGATTGCAGAATTAGACGCGAAAGATCAATGCAAAATTGCTCATTACGATATGCGGTTTGTGAAACCACTGGATAAGAAAATTCTGAATAAAATTTTCAGGAAATTTTCAAAAATAATTACAGTAGAAGATGGGGTTGTAAATGGCGGATTTGGATCAGCCATTTTAGAATATGCCGCCGGAACAGATTACCAGGGACATTTGGAGCTTTTAGGAATTCCTGATGAATTTATTGAGCAGGGAAGTATAGATGAATTGCAAGAAATCGCAAAAATTAACGTTCAGGGAATACAGCTAAAGCTGGAATCTATGATTTGATTTTTTTATTTTTGCAATTCTGAAAACCTAAGTTTATAAATGAAGTTCCAAATACTCCTTTTTTTAACCTGTATTACGACACTTATTTCTTCAGCTTCTGAATTTACACATATTGCCGTAAACGATACTACGGCAACGGTAGCAAAAGATACCACAGATTCAGACTCGATGTTAATTTACTGGACAGAAAAAAACACTTTTGGGTTGAATCTTAGTGAAGTGGCATTTGTAAACTGGAATGCCGGAGGGAATAATTCTGTTTCAGCATTATTCTATGCGAATTTTCAGAGGGATTTTAAAAAAGAGCATACCATCTGGAAGAATTCTGCCACGATGCGCTATGGGATTAATGCCCAGGAAGGCAGGGAAGTTAGAAAAACAGAGGATGAAATAAGGTTTAGTTCTTCTTTCGGTTTTAGAAAAGATAGCATCTCCAATTGGTACTATTCTGCGAGGTTCAGCTTTAATACCCAGTTTACTAATGGTTATAAATATCCAGATACAGAGGTGCCTATTTCACAATTTATGGCACCAGGCTATACGTTCCTTGGGGCTGGAACTGAATTCTCCCATCCAGAAGAGGAACTTACCGTGTATCTTTCTCCCATTACTTTTAAATCTACATTTGTATTAGACCAGAAACTGGCAAATGAGGGTATGTTTGGAGTAGAACCGGCGGTAACCGATGAGCTCGGAAATATTATTAAAGAGGGAGAAAAGCTACGAACAGAATTTGGGTTCCTGGTTACCAGTGATTTTAGCAAGGAAGTTTTTGATAATATTAATTTAAATAATCAACTGAGTTTATATTCAGATTATCTGAATAATTTCGGGAATATTGATGTAGACTGGCAACTTGCGGTAAACATGAAAGTGAACGACTTTGTGAAGGCAAATGTGGGCGCCCATATTCGTTATGATGACGATGTGAAGTTTAAGGAAGATACCAATAATGACGGGAAACTGGAAACTTCAGGGGCACGTATCCAGCTAAAGCAAATGCTGGGTGTAGGCGTGGTTTATGAATTCTGATTAAAGTTTAGTTTTGTTCGTTGCTTTCCGGGTTCATTGATAGTTCGTGATATACTTATGGTAAATTCTGTTCCAAATCCTTCAGTGCTTTTAAGCTTTATTTCACCGCCGTGGGCCACAGCTACCATTTTTACCAGCGTTAACCCTATTCCCCAGCTTTTGAGTTCTTTTTTGTTGGTTTTTTTTGTGTGATCTAAAAAATTGAAAATATCCTGTTGCTTTTCCTCTGGAATTGGAGGCCCAAAATTATGAACTTTTAAAATTAAATAACGATCATCTTTTTTTACCACTTTTAAAGTAATTGGGGCATCTGCATCCCCGTATTTAACGGCATTGGTAATTAAGTTCTCCAGTAGTCTTCTTATAGCCGTAGCATCGAATACGCCGTTTAGTTCTTTGTCTTCACATTCTAAAACTATCTTTTCTGAATACACCTCACAAGCCTCCCGGTAAATCGTTTCAATATCCCCATATAAATTCATTTCTGAAAAGTTCAGCATCATTCCTTCCCCTGCTTTTACTGAAATAGAATCGAGTAGGCCTTCCACCATATTTAAAGCTTTGTCTACACTATTCATGCTCAACTTCCTCATTCTTGCGACACGCTCAGGTCCGGCTTTTATATCCAGCATTTCTATCCCAAGTCGGGCTGCAGAAAGGGGGTTACGAATATCATGGGCCAGAGTTCCAATCAGTTTGTTTTGCATTTCCTGAATGGATCTGGTAAAGGATTCAATAGATTTTAGCATTGCTTTATCAATACAGCATTTAAGCAAATGGAAAACAGCAGGATCCTGAATTTTATGATCCCTGAAAACTTCAATTATCATATTGTGGAAGATCATGTATTCATGTAAAATCTGTTCAGCAGTAAAATTTGAAGAGCTTGCCCTGTGTCTGCCATGCTCCAGGCTGTTTTCTTCAATTTTGACAATCTTATAATCCTGAATATTCCAATCTATGTGGTCATGCCTTTCAAGAATATCTATAATATCATCAAGGATGTTAGGGATATGGTCGTGTAAGGCAATCTTGTTGGCATCATTGGCCGCCTCTACATGCTGCAAAACTTCTTTCTCCCAGGCATCGATAATATTCTGGTGGTTTTCCTTAAGTATTTCAGTAATTCTTTTCATTATTCAGATAAGTGAATTGCTCCCTGAAAGAAGTAAATGTTAAAAAAAATCAAAAAAAGATGATCAAACATACTTAAATTATTCATTTATAAATGATCACAAAGAAATTTTTACTTATTTCAAGTATCCAGCCCCTGAAATTTTTTAAAGGATGCAACCGTATAGCCATCGGTAAGGGATGCTATATATGAACATATTCCTATTAGCTTTTCATATACCGGTTGTTCTTCGTTTAGGTAATTCAATCGGGGAACAGACCTTAAAACAAGTTTGGTAAAATTGGAATTTTCCTCTTCCACATCTGGCAAGATTGCCTTGGTATAGATATCCAATAAATAGGAGAGCATTCGGTATCCCGCAATTTCTTTATTGATAACTTCCTCACTTTGATAAATACGTTCAATACTAATCTTAATAATATCTTTTATCTGAGCTTCGTAGCTGCTTTTATCAAATAATGATTCGTGAAATTCTCCCTTTAAAATAGCATCTTCATTTTCCAGGAATATATCAGCGGCCTCGGTAATTAAAGTGCTTATCGCTAAAGCACGTAAATAGGCAAGTCTGTCTGCAGTATTTTTAAGCTGATTGTATTTACTGGTATTAATATTATTCTTTACCAGTTTAATGAGATATTCCAGGGCATAATCTTCATCTATTAGCCCCAGGTTGATGCCGTCTTCAAAATCGATGATCGTATAACAAATATCATCTGCTGCTTCTACCAGAAACGCCAGCGGGTGTCTCGAATACCCTATATGCTCTCCATCTCTGGTTTTCTGGAGTCCTAATTCCTGGGCCACCTCTGCAAAGGTTTCTCTTTCATTCTGAAAAAAGCCGAACTTTTTATCTTCGATATTTCCGGAAGGTTTATGCGGAAGGGATTCTTTTGGATATTTAGTAAAAGCCCCAAGGGTAGCATAAGACAATCTCAAACCTCCATCAATTCCCGGCCTGTTTTCGGTAAGAATTTTGAAACCGTTGGCATTACCTTCAAATTTGGAAAGGTCCTGAAACTCCTTTTCGGTAAGCTGATCTTTAAAGCGTTTTCCATTTCCATAACTGAAATATTCGCCAATAGCCTTTTCTCCTGAATGCCCGAAAGGAGGATTTCCAATATCATGAGCTAAGGCTGCGGCGGCAACAATGGCCCCGAAATCGTTCATCTGGTAGCCGAAGCTGTCCCGCAAATGAGGATGCTTTTCCAATAATTTCTGACCTGTAAGCCTGCCCAGAGATCTTCCTACTACGGAAACTTCAAGACTATGAGTAAGCCTGGTATGGACAAAGTCTGTTTTAGAAAGCGGAATTACCTGCGTTTTATCCTGGAGACTTCTGAAAGCAGATGAGAATATAATCCTATCGTAATCTACTTCAAAACCAAGTCGGGTTTCATTCTGTTCTTTTCTAAGTCTTTTATGTGTGTCTCCAAATCGTTTAAGAGATAAGAGTTCTTCCCAGTTCATTTTAAGTAAGCTAGATTGTGTATAGTAGTTGTGGACTCGAATTTAAAAATAATTTAAATACTATCTTCTATTATCCCGCAGATCTCGCTGAGAACCGCAGATTTTCTCTGCGTAGGACTGAGCTTTCTGCGGGAGATTTTTTAAAGACCATTTACTTTTCTATATATTCCAGTAAAAATGTTATCAACATTAAAATTCACAAGAAGACCAAGTTTCAGTCCCGTTAGCTTCAAATAGGTAATTACTTGTTTATGATGAATTTCAACCAGATTTTCAAGCGATTTAACCTCAATTATTACTTTGTTTTCGATTAGAAGATCTATTCTAAAACCTACTTCCAGCTTTTCTTTTTCGTAATATACAGGAACCGGTACATTCTTTAGAACACGCAAGCCTTCTTTTTTGAGTTCAAACTGTAATGCCACCACGTAAACTGATTCCAGTAGCCCAGGACCTAAATTCTTAAAAACTTTAAAAATTGCGCCTCTTATTTTATACGAAATTTCGTTTTCAGTCATTGGCTAAAATTTTATCCCGCAGATACTTTTCTGCGTAAGTCTGCGCTATCTGCGGGAAACTTTTTTCAATCCCCACAGTATTATTCCGCAGATCTCGCTGAGAACTGTTGATTTTTTTCTTTACAAGTCTGTTAGAGTTTTCGTTATCTGATTATCCGTAATTTGTAATAATTGGTGTTTTCGTCATTCCAGACTTGATCCGGAATCTTATACTCCATTGAAAAACAAAATATTGAGGATGAGACCCTGAATCAAGTTCAGGGTGACGGCATCTAATTATAATTCATTACGGACATTCAATTTCGTTATTAAAAAAGGGAAGTAATAACTACCTCCCTCTTCTAAATTCAAATTTGAATTAGCCAAAAATTTTTAAGATCCGCACATGAGACAGTCGTCCCCCTCACCTTCTTTTGACTGGGCTATGATAGCCCTCAATTCTTCAGGTGATAAAGCTCCTTCTTCTTCCGACTGTTTCGAAATAGCCGGCTGAGACTTTGCAATTAATTTTTCTGCAGCTTTTACAGGCGCTTGAGACTCCACAGCAACTGGCTCTTTTTTCTTTTCTTTTTCCAGGGTAAACTTGATAGCATCAACCGCAGATTTTGTTCTTAAATAGTACATCCCGGTTTTCAACCCGCTTTTCCAGGCATAGAAATGCATAGAAGTTAATTTACTATAATTTGCGTTTTCCATAAACAGGTTCAGGGATTGGGACTGATCTATAAAATATCCCCTGTGCCTGGACATGTCTATGATATCTTTCATACTCATCTCCCACACTGTTTTATAAAGTTCTTTAAGATCATCTGGGATAATATCGATATCCTGTACAGAACCATTGTTGCGCATGATCGCATTTTTCACATCTTCTGTCCATAGACCCCTTGAAACCAGGTCTTCCAGTAAATGTTTGTTTACTACAATAAATTCTCCCGAAAGTACCCTCCGGGTGTATATGTTTGAAGTATAAGGTTCAAAAGCCTCGTTATTTCCTAAAATCTGAGAAGTAGATGCAGTTGGCATCGGTGCTAAAAGAAGCGAATTTCTAACCCCATTTTTCATCACCTGCTTGCGCAGTTTTGCCCAATCCCATCTTCCGCTCAGGTCTTCATCTTTAATTCCCCAAAGATTATACTGAAATTCGCCCTCGCTTATTGGCGAACCTTTAAATGTAGAATAAGGTCCTTCTTCTTTTGCGAGTTCCATAGAAGCAGTTACAGCGGCAAAATAAAGGGTTTCGAAGATTTCCTGATTTAATTTTTTAGCTTCATCTGAAGTAAAAGGCATTCTCAACTTTATAAAAGTATCAGCGAGCCCCTGAACTCCAAGTCCAACCGGGCGATGGCGCATATTTGAGTTTTCTGCTTCCTTTACCGGATAGTAATTCCTGTCTATTACTTTATTCAGATTTTTTGTAACTCTTTTGGTGATCTTGAACAGCTCCTTATGGTCAAATTCATTGCCTTTTATAAACATCGGTAAAGCAATAGATGCAAGGTTGCATACCGCTACCTCATCAGGACTTGTATATTCCAGGATCTCTGTACAGAGGTTGGAAGAACGTATGGTTCCAAGATTCTTTTGATTGGATTTTCTATTGGCAGCATCTTTATAAAGCATATACGGAGTTCCCGTCTCAATTTGAGATTCCATGATTTTTTCCCATAGCTCACGTGCTTTTATAGTTTTTCGGCCTTTTCCTTCTGTTTCATATTTTTGGTAAAGCTCTTCAAACTCTTCTCCATAAGTGTCAAAAAGTCCCGGACATTCTTGCGGGCACATCAATGTCCATTGTCCGTTTTGCTCCACTCTTTTCATAAAAAGATCTGGCATCCACATAGCGTAAAAAAGATCGCGCGCGCGCATTTCTTCTTTTCCATGGTTCTTTTTTAGATCCAGAAAATCGAAAATATCTGCATGCCATGGTTCTACGTACATGGCGAAAGAGCCTTTTCTTTTCCCACCACCCTGGTCTACATACCGCGCAGTATCATTGAAAACACGCAGCATCGGCACGATTCCATTAGACGTACCATTGGTACCAGAAATATAAGATCCGGTGGCACGTACATTATGGATAGAAAGTCCTATACCGCCGGCAGACTGTGAAATCTTGGCCGTTTGCTTGAGTGTATCATAAATGCCATCAATACTGTCGTCTATCATAGTTAATAGAAAACAGGAAGACATTTGCGGTTTTGGTGTACCCGAGTTAAATAATGTTGGGGTAGCGTGGGTAAAGAACTTTTTAGACATCAGCTCGTAGGTTTCTATAGCTGCATCTAAATCATCAATATGGATTCCAATGGAAACGCGCATCAACATATGTTGAGGTCTTTCGGCTATTTTCCCATTCAATTTTAAAAGGTAAGATCTTTCCAGGGTTTTAAATCCGAAGTAATCATAACCAAAATCACGGTTATAAATGATGGTGGAATCTAATTTTTCTTTGTTTTCAATAATCACCTTGTATACTTCGTCTGAAAGCAACGGGGCTTTTTCATTGGTACGCGGATTCACATATTCATACAAATCTGTCATTACCTCAGAAAAAGTCTTTTTGGTATTTTTATGCAGGTTGGATACTGAAATTCTCGCCGCAAGTTTTGCATAGTCTGGATGGGATGTCGTCATGGTAGCGGCAATTTCCGCAGCAAGGTTATCTAACTCACTAGTGGAAACATTGTCGTAAAGACCTTCTATTACTCGCATGGCAACCTTCACAGGATCTACCAGTTCATTTAAGCCATAACAGAGCTTTTTGACCCTGGAGGTAATTTTGTCGAACATTACGGGCTCTTTTCTTCCATCTCTTTTTACTACGAACATAGGCTGCAATTTTAGTTAGTTCAGCTAAAGCATCTTTTGGGAAAGAAGATTAGCGTCCTGGCCCGGTGGTTTCATCGGGATTAATTAATTAAAAATTCGGGTGATAAATATTAAAATCAACTAACGCCCCGTTGGGGGTCGGGACGCAGTCGCTCTTTAGAAATCAGCATCAAAGCTAATTTCATCTGATTCTTTGTCTTTGTTCATAACCCCTGCTTTCTGATACTCGCTTACGCGTTTTTCGAAGAAATTGGTTTTGCCCTGCAGGTTGATCATATCCATAAAGTCAAACGGATTGCTTACATTATACTCTTTTTCACAATCCAGTTCTACTAAAAGCCTGTCTGTTACAAACTCAAGATATTGGGTCATTAATTTGGCGTTCATACCTATT
>CAXGBX010000020.1:0-14314 GCA_964008195.1 uncultured Flavobacteriaceae bacterium | reverse complement strand
TAAAACCAATGAGAATGTAGTAGCACTTTGTGCGGATCTTACCGGTTCACTTAAGATGGATGAATTTAAAGAAAATCATCCTGAAAGATTTTTCCAGGTGGGTATCGCAGAAGCGAATATGATAGGGATGGCTGCCGGAATGACTATTGGCGGAAAAATTCCTTTTACAGGAACTTTTGCCAATTTCTCTACCGGAAGGGTTTACGACCAAATTCGTCAGAGTGTGGCTTATTCAGGAAAGAATGTGAAAATTTGTGCCAGTCATGCCGGGGTTACTCTAGGAGAAGATGGGGCAACACATCAAATCCTGGAAGATATAGGATTGATGAAAATGCTGCCAGGAATGACGGTAATAAACACCTGTGATTACAACCAGACGAAGGCGGCAACTTTAGCTATTGCCGAACACAATGGCCCTGTTTATCTTCGATTTGGGAGACCAAAAGTGGCTAATTTCACTCCTGAAGATCAGAAGTTTGAAATTGGTAAAGCTGTGAAACTATATGAAGGTAGTGATGTTACCATTATTGCAACAGGACATTTAGTTTGGGAAGCCATTCAAGCTGCTGTTGAATTGAATGGAAAAGGAATCAGCGCTGAAGTAATCGATATTCACACGATCAAACCACTTGATGAAGAAGCGATCATTGCGTCTGCTAAAAAAACAGGTTGTGTGGTGACTGCAGAAGAGCATAACTTTTTAGGCGGATTAGGAGAAAGTGTTGCCAGAACGCTGGCAGAAAACCATCCGACTCCTCAGGAATTTGTAGCTACTCAGGATACTTTTGGAGAAAGCGGTACACCTGCACAATTAATGGATAAGTATGGTTTGAATTCAGCAGCTATTATCAAAGCGACTGAAAAAGTTTTAAAACGCAAATAAATATAATGTATATCCAGCTTTTGTCTTATTGCAGGTCTTATCAGCCGTAGTCGAAGGCTAAGACAAAAAGGTTTCGACTGCGCTCAAGGTGACATTATATTTCTTATTAGATCTCAATGTACATTAAGCGGACATACAAATAATAACCTGTGCATAGATCTTTTAAAAGCCTTTCAGCATATTTGCTGAAAGGCTTTTTTAATGTGACGAAAATAAACAGCTGCTCAACTACGTTATATTTGCTGAACAATAAATTAGAATGAAATGAAAAAATTAATGATACTGGCGTTTATTTTTACAGGTTTAAGCGTCTCTGCTCAAAATGCAAGTTTTGGTTTAAAAGGCGGATTAAACTATGGTGCAACCGGAGAATACCAATCTGTAGGTGATTTAACTAATGACGTTGCCGCATCTTTCGAGGATGGTGAAAATAAAACCGGTTTCCATGCCGGATTGTTTGCTCAATTTGAATTCTTAGGCATCTTTATTCAGCCGGAAATACTATATACAGAACTTAATACGGAGTATTCTGCCTTCGATTATAAATTAAGCAAAATAGATGCTCCGGTATTAATAGGACTTAATGTTCTTGGGCCGTTAAATATTAAAGCAGGACCTT
This sequence comes from uncultured Flavobacteriaceae bacterium, assembly GCA_964008195.1. GTDB lineage: Bacteria > Bacteroidota > Bacteroidia > Flavobacteriales > Flavobacteriaceae > Christiangramia. The sequence goes on along the minus strand of CAXGBX010000020.1, from coordinate 12,812 downwards.
CTTTTCAGTATATTCTGAAAAATGAACTGGAAGAAACGCAACTAAGTATTGGTGATGTAGAAAATGATATTTCTGTAGGATACCAACTTGGAGTAGGACTGGATCTTGGCAGACTCGGTTTTGACGTAAGATATGAAGGAGCTTTTTCAGAAAATACTGCTTTCGGTTTAGGAGAAACTGCTGAAGAAAACTTCAGTATAGATTCAAGACCTTCACAATGGATATTTAGCGTTTCCTATGCCCTTTAAGATTAATATAAAAAAGAAAAAACCCGGAAATTCCGGGTTTTTTCTTTTAAACTATAATATAACCTGATAGTCATTTTAACCAAATACAGAAATCTCTAACAAAAAATCCTTATCAGTCCAGATTGTTAGAACAGATTAATTTGCTACCTGACTAATAAACTTGATCCTGTAAAGCCTTAATTCTTCGTCATCATAATCCCCGTCAAATTCTTCCATGGCTTCATCTATCTTATCAGTTTCGGCTTCCAGAAAATATTCGTGGATTTCTTCCTGCTGATCTTCGTCCAGGATATCATCCAGCCAGTAATCGATATTCAGTTTTGTACCGCTATACACAATGGCTTCCATTTCCTTAATAAATTCTGGCATCGCCATACCCTTGGCAGAAGCGATATCTGTTAAAGGCAATTTTCTATCTACATTCTGAATGATGTACAACTTTAAAGAACTATTGGCGCCGGTAGATTTTACCACGAAATCATCTGGCCTCACAATATCATTATCTTCAACGTACCTGGAAATAAGTTCTACGAAATCTTTCCCATACTTCTTAGCTTTCCCCTCTCCTACTCCATGAATATTACTAAGTTCTTCAATACTCACTGGATATTTCAAAGCCATATCTTCCAGCGATGGATCCTGGAAGATCACGAAAGGTGGCAGGTCTTTTTTCTTCGCGACTTTCTTTCTTAGTTCCTTCAGCATTTTCACCAATTGCTCATCTACTGAAGCACCTCCCTTGTCGGCTTTATTAATTGCTTCTTCCGTTGAAGCATTGTAAATATGATCTTCAGTCATCATAAAGGAAACAGGTTCCTGAAGATAGTCTCTTCCCCGCTTCGTTAATTTTACAACCCCATAAGTTTCAATATCTTTCTTTAAAAATCCGGCTACCAGTGCCTGACGAGTCAGCGCCATCCAGTAATTAGCATCCTGATGAGCACCTTTGCCAAACAAAGGATGTTCATCTGTTTTATGAGAAAGTATTACCGCATTGGATTTACCAATCATGGTTTTCACGATCTCCTTGGATTTATATAATTCGTTTGTTTGCTGAATAGTTTTGAGTAAAAGTTCAAGATCTTCTTTTGCTTCAACCTGTTTTTTCGGGTAACGAACATTATCGTCCATATTAGCCCCTTCCCCGGTTTCAGAACTAAATTCCTCTCCAAAATAGTGAAGAATAAACTTTCTTCTGGAAACAGAAGTTTCAGCATAAGCTACCACTTCCTGAAGCAATGCATGGCCAATTTCCTGTTCAGCAACAGGTTTGCCACTCATGAACTTCTCCAATTTCTCTATGTCCTTATAAGAATAAAAAGCGAGGCAATGTCCTTCTCCACCATCTCTACCAGCACGACCAGTCTCCTGGTAATAACTTTCAATACTTTTTGGAATATCGTGGTGAATCACAAAGCGAACATCGGGCTTATCTATCCCCATCCCAAAAGCAATGGTAGCTACTACAACATCTATATCTTCCATCAGGAACATATCCTGATGTTTAGATCGTGTTTTGGCATCTAAACCTGCATGGTAGGGAACGGCTTTAATCCCATTTACCTGGAGGGTTTGCGCCAATTCCTCTACCTTTTTCCGGCTTAAACAATAAATAATTCCAGATTTACCGTCATTCTGTTTTACGAATCGGGTAATATCAGCTTCAATATTCTTTGTTTTCGGCCTAACTTCATAGTAGAGATTAGGTCGGTTAAAACTCGCCTTAAAGGTATTGGCTCCGGTAATTCCTAAGTTCTTAAGAATATCTTCCTGTACTTTAGGAGTAGCCGTTGCAGTTAGTCCAATAACTGGAATATTATCCCCTATTCTCTGAAGAATGTTTCGCAGATTTCTATACTCCGGTCTAAAATCATGTCCCCACTCACTAATACAGTGAGCTTCATCTACAGCCAGAAATGCAATAGTTTGATTTTTGAGAAAATCAACATAATCCTCCTTAGTCAGAGATTCCGGAGCAACATATAGTAGTTTACAGACACCATTTTTGATATCTGATTTCACCTGGCTCACTTCGGTTTTATTCAACGAGGAGTTTAAAACATGGGCTACCCCATGTTCTGAGGAAATACTACGAATAGCATCTACCTGATTTTTCATTAAAGCTATAAGAGGCGATACTACGATAGCAGTACCTTCTGAAATTAGCGCAGGGAGCTGGTAACATAGAGATTTACCTCCGCCAGTAGGCATTACCACAAAAGTGTCGTTTCCATTCACGATACTGGTAATTACTTCTTCCTGAAGCCCCTTAAACTGACTAAATCCAAAGTACCTCTTGAGTTCTTTGTGTAAATCAATTTCGGTCAAACCCATTCAATTGTGTTACAATTTTACATACATTTGCATTACTAAATATACATATTTCTTTAGTACCTGCAATTCTTAATTTAATCTAATTTGAAACTTAGCGATCAAATCATTACATCTGCAAAAGAAACCATTTCTAACGAAGCAGAAGCAATTGCCAATCTCGAAAATTTTATTGATGAAGACTTCATTCAGGCTGTAGAAATAATCTATAAATCTGAAGGCAGAGTTGTAGTTACCGGAATAGGAAAAAGTGCCATTATCGCGAATAAAATAGTAGCCACTTTAAATTCTACCGGGACTCCTTCCATCTTCATGCATGCAGCTGATGCTATTCATGGTGATTTGGGTATTGTTCAGGATAATGATATTGTAATATGTATTTCCAAGAGTGGAAACAGCCCTGAAATTCAGGTATTGGTTCCACTTATCAAAAATTTTAATAATACCTTAATAGGACTCACCGGAAATAAAGAATCATTTCTTGGAAAGGAAGCTGATTATGTTTTGAACAGCTATATAGAAAAAGAAGCCTGTCCCAATAATCTTGCGCCTACCACAAGCACGACCGCTCAAATGGTGATTGGCGATGCTCTGGCTGTTTGCCTTTTAAATTTAAAAGGATTTAGCAGTAAGGATTTTGCAAAATATCATCCTGGAGGATCCCTGGGAAAGAAACTCTATTTGCGGGTGAGGGATATTACTGCACAGAATATGGTGCCGCAGGTTTCACCCGAAACCGATGTGGCCAATGCAATCATAGAAATTTCTGAAAAAATGTTAGGAGTAACTGCAGTTTTGGAAAACGATAAAATCATAGGTATTATTACTGATGGTGATATTCGACGGATGTTGAAAGATCATCAGGAAATAAAGGGTCTTAAGGCTAAAGATATTATGAGTGCAAATCCAAAGACCATTGAACAGGATACCCTGGCGGTGGAAGCTTTAGATGTTTTAGAAAAAAACCAGATATCGCAATTACTGGCAGTAGAGCACGGTAAATATGCAGGTGTGGTACATTTACATAATTTAATAAGAGAAGGAATTTTATAATGGATAAAATAGCCCCCCAGGAAGAGCCCGGCAACGAAATGTCTTTTTTAGACCATCTTGAAGAATTAAGATGGCACTTAATTCGTTCGGTTTTAGCTGTAGTGATAGCAGGAGCAATCGCGTTTATTTTGAAAGGATTTATTTTTGATATACTGCTTTTTGGACCTTCTAAAGGAGACTTTTTTTCTTATAGGGTTTTATGTCAACTTTCAGGATATTTTGGAATAGACGGTGGGTTTTGTGATCCCGAAATGCCGTTTGGGATACAAAGTAGAACCATGGGAGGTCAGTTTTCTGCCCATGTCTGGACATCTATAACTGCAGGTTTCATCATTGCATTTCCTTACGTTATCTATGAATTCTGGAAATTTGTGGCTCCGGCCATGCATAGCAATGAACGCAGACACGCCAAAGGATTTATCTTTGTTACTTCGTTTTTATTTTTCCTGGGAGTTCTTTTCGGCTATTACGTGGTAACCCCGCTTTCTATTAATTTTCTTGGTAAATATCAGGTAAGTGACGTGGTTCTTAACGAATTTGATTTGGGTAGTTACATAAGCCTGGTAAGAGCATCAGTACTTGCGAGTGGCTTGATCTTTGAACTACCAATTGTAATTTACTTTCTAACTAAGGTTGGAGTGGTAACTCCAGATTTCCTCAGAAAATACAGAAAATACGCTCTGGTCATTGTCTTGATACTTTCTGCGATCATCACACCGCCAGATATCGTGAGCCAGATTATCGTTGCAATCCCGGTATTAATACTTTATGAAGTTAGTATTGTGATTTCGCGGATTATGTATAGAAAAGAAGAAGAAAAATTAAAAAATAAACTATGATCGATAAGGTAGACGAATTCAATTCGTACCGTGCCAAAATGAACGACAAAATTCTGTCGGAAAACAATAAAGTTCTGAAAAGAATTTTCAATCTTGATACGAATGCTTTTTCAGAAGGAGGAGCTTTGGATAAAAAAACCAAGGAACTTTTAGGACTGGTTGCCTCTACCGTTCTAAGATGTGACGATTGTGTTAAATATCATCTGGAAGCAAGTTATAAAGAAGGTGTTAGTAGAGAGGAAGTAATGGAAACTTTAAGTATCGGCACTTTGATTGGAGGTACTATTGTAATTCCTCATTTGAGAAGAGCTTTTGAATATTGGGAAGCTTTAGAGGATAACAAGCAATAATTTGAGAAAAAATCACTCCTATTATTATTATCTTTTAGGCTCGACGATTCTTCTCGCAATTTCAGTTTTTATTTATTTATCAATATGGTATTTGAAAGTCCTAAATTCAATTGGCATTGATGAAAATAGATATCTCCAATCTCTAATTCTATTTAGAGAGGGGAATTATTCTACTTTATTTAAAGATGGATTTTCAATCCCTTATTTATTATTAAATATTTTGGTCGGTAACTTTGTTGATGATAGCCTCCAAATATTAAGGGTATCAACGTATATATCAGGTCTAATAATTTTAATAATAACTGCAATTTTAATATTTAAAGCATTTAGAATTAAAGGTCTGATAGCATCGATTAGTATTATTTATATACTCAATTTATTTGCTATAAGACCAGATGTTTTTATTGGACTTAATGAATATCTAAAAGACATGTTTGGCTGCTTAATATTTTTCATTCTAATTAAGAAGACTAAATTTGGATTCAAAGATTTTATATTTATTGGTATTTTATTTGGTTTTGCCATTTTGACCAGACCAATGTCAATCTCATTTTTTTTAGTTTTTATTTTTAGCGGATTAATATTCCAATTAATTTCTCTAAAAGTCCATAATAGTTTAGTTTCCAACAATGTTTTCTTAAAAGGTTTCATTATTTTTTCGGGTTGTTTAGGTACAATTGTAATTATGAATAGCTATAGTTTATTGAAATATGAAAAATTAGTCTGGGAAAACAAAGAGCTGCCTGGGGAAATTAATTGGGCTCAATATGACTATCATAATGTTTTACAGAACTACAATGGAGAACTTGATAGAGGTAAGCATTCTTCAGTTAATGCAACAAAAGAATTTATAGAGCATAACGGAAAAAACTCATTACCGGATAATTTTTTTGCTATGATATATTTTGATTGGAAAATTACGATTTATGAATTTTTTATTGACTATTTCACTAGTTTGAAATACCTAATTAGACTTACTGGTATTTCTTATATATTTGGATTAGTTTATTTATTTAAAAAAATTATATCAGGATATAAATATGAAGATAGAAATATTCTGTTTTTCTTATTATTTACTTTTATATACCCTCTCTCAATTTCTTTTATCGTTATTTCTAATATACAACCTAGATGGTATATGTTTTTTTTACCGATAAGCATTTGTGTATATTTTTTTCTGTTTACCAAAATTAATGGCTCTCGAAAATTAATTTACCTTGCCACTAATAATATATTTTTATTAATAGCTAATTTACCATTCATTATTGAGAACATAGAAATATTAGATTAGAATGAAATTACGTGCTGAAAAACTTGTTAAGACCTATAAAGGTAGAGATGTTGTAAAAGGTATTTCTGTGGAAGTAAATCAGGGAGAGATCGTGGGACTTTTAGGGCCAAATGGTGCCGGAAAAACCACTTCTTTCTATATGATCGTAGGACTTATTAAACCCAATAAAGGTGATATTATTCTCGATAAACAAAATATCACCAAATATCCTATGTATAAAAGGGCCCAGCACGGGATAGGCTATCTCGCCCAGGAAGCCTCTGTTTTCAGAAAGTTGAGTATTGAAGATAATATTATGAGTGTTCTGGAACTTACCAGTCTTTCTAAAAAGGAACGGCTCATGAAAATGGAATCGCTAATTGAAGAATTCGGTTTAAATCATATTAGAAAAAACCGCGGCGACCTTTTAAGTGGTGGCGAAAGAAGAAGGACAGAGATTGCTCGTGCCCTCGCGACAGATCCAAATTTCATACTACTTGATGAACCATTCGCAGGTGTAGACCCGGTAGCCGTGGAAGATATTCAGCGTATTGTAGCCCAGTTAAAAGATAAAAATATTGGTATACTGATTACAGATCATAATGTTCAGGAAACCCTTGCAATTACCGATAGAACCTACCTTATGTTCGAAGGCAGTATCCTAAAACACGGAATGCCTGAAGAGCTGGCCGAAGACGAAATGGTTAGAAAAGTTTACCTGGGACAGAATTTTGAGCTTAGGAAGAAGAAGTTATTCACCTAAAAAGTATTTCAAAGGCTATATATGAAATTTATTTTTACTTCTAAAAAAATTGATTTAAGCCTATCACAAGATTTTCCTAATCTAACTTTTCAAAAAATTGGAAAATTCTCTCTCCTCATAAATGACTTATCCACCGTAACTGAAAATGAAAATTTTTCAGTAATTACTAATGGATATTTGCGAGATTTCTCGATTGCAGATTTAAAAATTCAGAAATCTTCAGCAGCTGAACATATTTTTCAAAACTGGCCGGTCGCAGATCATATTACCGGTAGTTTTTGCGCGCTGGTTTTAAATAAAATTTCTTCTGAAATTGTCATAACTTCAGATCTTTGTAACGTCTATCCGTTATATTACTTAATAGAAGAAAATGAATTCTACATTTCGAATAGTATCATACTACTGGGAAGGCACTCCAAAGCTACAATAGACAAAACAGGGATTTTTCAAAGAGCTATAGGTCCAAATTTTAACAATATCGGGTCTCGGACAATCTTACAAAATTGTAAAAGGCTTTTGCCTGGGGAATGGATTAAAATTAATGCTGAAGGAAAAATAGATTCTAGAAGGTACGATAATTCCCTGTATTCTGAACTGGGCGACATTGGATCGAAACCGGAGGAAATTAAAAGATATTGGGAACAATATAAGACAGAGGTGTCTTTATGCACACAGGACTTCGAAGAAATAAATATAGCCCTAAGCGGTGGTATAGATAGCCGAATAGCTCTTGGTGCAATTCCCAAAACAGCAAAAATTTCAGCTAAGACTTATGGTAATTCTGAAAATTACGAAAGTAAAATAGCAGCCCGACTTGCAAAGATAAAAGGCGCAGAACATAAATGCTACTTTGACCCCAAGCAATATTTTCCAGATAAAACCACCTTAGAAAATTACTGTCTCCAGACAGAAGCAGTTAAACTAAATTCCTGGCTGGAAATTCTTGAAAATGCAAATCCTGAAAAAAAGAATCCAATTCTTTTAGGTGAATTATGCGAAGGACTTCCTGCTAGAAATATTAAAAAGTTTAACTCCACAGAGTTTCGAAATCAGAATTTCTTCAAATATTATATTAATGATACAGAGTTTCAGTTCACTCCAGGCTCAAACCAAAAATTTGAAAATTGGAAAGAATCAAAATTAAAATATTTGATTTCCTGGCATGATGCTAATTGGTTTAAGAAGCTTGGTTTTGTAAATGATAAGGATGAAATTTTAAAATCTAGTATTCAGGATTCATACGAAATATTTGACCGAATTGCCGATCATAATCTTCCTTATGTAGAATTATATGATGAATTGTTTTCCTGGTACACGTTTACCCGAATGGAGTTATCAAGACAAGTGAATATATGTAATGAGGATTTTTATGCTTTTAGCCCAGGAATGTCGATTCAGATGCTTCGAATGACCTCCAACATTCATCCAAATGAAAGATTGTATTATAGATTTGCCAATAAACTATTTGGTCAAATTCCTGACTTAAAAAAATTTAATAAAATTCCTACAAGTCAGATTCCAATGGTTCCACAGAATTGGCCTAATTTCTTCAAAATTCCAATTTGGGGCATTCGCTCGAAGATTGATGATCTTTTAGTGCAAAGACTCATGAAATCAAAAGATAAGTCCAAAAGATACAGGTTATTAAAATCTAACAACTGGGTAGATATTTATCAGCAGGAAGATATGTTGAAAAATATAAGAAGCTATTACAACACCAGCCATTTAACCAGGGCCTACATTGATACATTCTATCAACTTGCGGAAAAAAGACAGAATTTATCAGCCTGGCCCTTCGCTAACATGGATATTATTAGTGGTGCCTGTTTAAATACTGAAATTGATTTGATCAAAAAAATTTCTAGCTAGTAGCGTTTCTATTTGAAATAATAGAAAGCAATACGTAAAGCAACAAGATAACCGGTATCGCGATAAACTTCAGGAAAATTATTAGTAGTATACAACTGATAATAAAAAAGTATCGCAATTTATTTTCTTTGTATCCCCAGTCTGAAAATTTAAGTGCAAACAGGGGCAATTCTGCATTCAGCAAATAACAGCTCACTAAAGTCAAGCCTACCAGAAACCATTCATTCAGCAATAAACCCGAAATAATAGGACCTGGTTGATAAGTAAGAATTAAAGGTAAACTAAGAATCAGCAGGGCATTTGCCGGAGTTGGGAGTCCAATAAACGAATCGGTTTGCCTGTCATCCACGTTGAACTTTGCCAAGCGATAAGCTGAAGCTACTATGATTAGCAATCCTATTAATGCAAACGGCTTAAGCTGTATGTCAAAAACTGATGAATTCCAATCGGCCCCCAAACCGCCGTCGGCAGGTAATGCTTTTGTTAGTAATTGATACATAACAATTCCGGGGACCACTCCACTTGTTACAACATCTGCTAGCGAATCTAATTGTAAACCAACTTCACTTTTTACATTCAAAAGCCGTGCAGCAAGTCCGTCAAAAAAATCAAAGAAGATTCCTGCAGCTACAAAAATGGCGGCAAGGACTAAATTTCCTTTTACCGCAAAAATAACTCCGAGACTTCCGCTAAATAAATTTAATGAAGTGATAAGATTGGGAATGTGTCTTTTAATACCCATGAATTGGTTTTAGTTATAAGCCACTAATCTACTATTTTGAATTTAATAATTTCTAAAAAATTGTTTAATCTGAATTTGATTAAAATTTTGGTTTCGAGATTTCCCCCTTTGGTCGGGATGACAAATCTGAAATGTAACTATTCGCTTTAATCGTAATACAGCTAAGAAATAAGTATTCAAAAATGATTTTTTTCCATAACTGATATCATCCCAAAAAGAATTTCTGCCTATTGTTTAAATAATTAAATCCCCTCTCACTAAAATTTAACCTCAAAAAACTGATTACTATTTACTGATAATTGATAACTGGACTGAGTTTGCTATTTTTGAACAGACTTGATTGCTATGAAAAATTTTTTATATGTCTTTATAACTGGAATCCTACTGGCCATTTCTTGGCCAACCTATGGATTTCCGCTTTTCATATTCTTTGCTTTTGTACCCTTGCTATGGGTAGAATTTAATATTAGAAATCATTCAAAAAGCCGGGTAAAACTAAAAATTTTTGGTGCCGCCTATTTAAGCTTTTTCATCTGGAACCTCATCACTACATATTGGGTTTCTTACTCTACCCTATTTGGAGGAACTTTTGCTGTTCTGGCCAATTCACTTTTGATGGCCACAGTTTTTTTGCTTTATCATATTGTAGCCAAAAGAACCGGCTTCACAGCAGCCTCAGCTTTTCTAATTAGTATCTGGATGTTGTTTGAGAAAATGCACCTTAACTGGGAATTTTCATGGCCCTGGCTCAATCTTGGAAATGTTTTTTCAGAATATATAAGTTGGGTTCAGTGGTATGAGTTCACTGGTGTTTTCGGAGGAACACTTTGGGTCTGGCTTGTAAATATAGCAGTTTTTAAAGCTGTCCTTCAGTTTAAAGAATTCAGGGATAAAGCGGTTATTTATCGAGCAATTCTTAAAATAGCTTTACTCATAATTATTCCTCTTTCTACTTCACTTATTCTCTATTATTCATATGATAAGCCAGAGGAATATCTGGACGTGCTTATACTGCAACCAAATATTAATCCTTATACTGAGAAATATAACACCACAGATACCAGAATTGGAGAGCTGCTGCTTGATTTAAGTGAAAAATCTGTAAATGCTGAAACAGATCTTATCATAGCGCCAGAAACAGTCTTCGCCGATGGAACAAGACTCTCAAATTTCCAAAATTCTGAAGCTGTTTACTTCGGAAGACAGATAAGTCGCATTAAATCTAATCTTAGTTTTCTGGGTGGACTGAGTATGTTTGAACGTTTTGCTGATCCTAATAAAGTTCGAAAACAAAGCAATCAATTAGGTGCAAATGATTGGTATGACGACTATAACTCTGCCTTTTTAGTAAAGAATACTTCAGATTTCGTGCAGGTTTATCATAAATCTAAACTGGTCGTGGGTGTAGAGAATTTTCCCTATCAGAATATTTTAAAACCAATTTTGGGAGATGTTATGATAGATCTTGGAGGTACCGTTGCAATGAAAACCACTCAGGAAAATAGAGAAGTTTTGTGGCTGGATGATACTACCGGGACTGCCCCCATCATTTGCTACGAATCTGTTTACGGAGAATATGTAACGGACTATGTTGAGAATGGGGCAGATTTTTTAAGTATTATAACGAACGATGCATGGTGGGGAGATACTGAGGGCCATCAACAACATCTAAGTTATGCTAGGCTTCGGGCAGTTGAAAACCGGCGTTTTGTGGCGAGAAGTGCAAATACGGGAATCTCAGCAATCATAAATTCAAGAGGCGATATTGTTAAAGAACTTGGTTATGAAAAGAGAGGAACTATATCTGGAAAGATTGGGCTGCGATCTGAAAAAACCTTTTATGTACAGTATGGAGATTTTATTCCCAGAATTGCACAATTTTTGGCTCTGTTCATATTTCTATTTTCAGTAGTGAAATTTAAAAGGAAACGACCGGCTTAATTAATTGAAAATGGATAATGGATAATGGATAATGGATAATGGATAATTAAGTTAATCTAATAATTGTCAATTTTCAACTATCAATTATCAATTATTTACTGTCCTCTAAAGAAAATAACCGTACTCAAGGTTTTCAGAAGAATGCTTAAATCCAGGAATATTCCCCGATGCTTTATGTAATAAAGATCGTATTGTAACTTTTCCAGACTATCATCATAACAATCTCCATAGTTCGCCATCACTTGAGCCCATCCTGTTAATCCAGGTTTTATAATATGCCTGGTTTCGTAAAAAGGAATGAGCTTTGACAAATCTTTTACGAATACCGGTCTTTCAGGACGCGGACCTATCAAACTCATTTCTCCTTTCAGGACATTTACAAATTGTGGAATTTCATCAAGTCTGGATCTTCTAAGAAATTTTCCAAATCTAGTAATCCTATAATCATTTTTCTGTGCGTATTGCGGACCTAAAACTTCAGCATCTTTGGTCATTGTTCTCAACTTTAGAATACTGAAAACAATCCCATTCTTCCCTATCCGCTCCTGCTTGTAAAAAACTTTCCCTCGATTGGCAATTAGATTTCCAATAAGGATAAGCGGACTAATCAATATTCCGAAGATAATGCCAATGCTGGCAATAATGATATCAAAGACCCTGAATACAAGTATGTAAAATTTATTTTGATTACTTCGGCTAAAAGGAAAATATCTATAGAAATCCTTTTCCACATTCTGAACAGGAATTCTTCTGGTAACTTCTTCATAAACCTGAGTATAATCACGAATAGGAAACCCACTTTTCAAAAGTTCACTCAATTGATTATATAATGAAAAAATCAAGCCTTTCTGATAAGCACTTGCAACCACAACCTCATTTATGTGGTGTTCTTTAATGGCCTCCTGTAATTCTCCCACCTTAAACCTTAAAAGGTCCTCTCTTTTAAGCTCTGTTCTAAATTCCTGATCTGTATTAATATATCCTACTACAAAATAATTGGGATCAGATTTTTGGAGAGCATCAGCGATAAGCTTGATATCAAAAGAGTCTCCAACTACCAATACCCGTTTATAAAATCTGGGAGAAGAAATAAGACTTATGTATAAAAAACGCCATATTAAAAGAGCGATAGCAACCGATAGATAGAAAAATAATATTTGTAAACGATTCTCCGGAAGGCTAGGTGTTAAAAATGGTGTTAGCATATAAAAAAGAACCGTGAGACTTGTGGTTAATAGCACATTTTTAAGCACACTATCAAATCTATCAGCTTTTTGAAGATCATAAAGTTCAAAAATGTTTCCAAACAAGTTCAAGTATAATAGAAAGATTAAAGTCCAGGTCCAGTTACTGGTATTTATCTGAAAATAATCAAATTTGAAAATGATTCCCACAACACTCAAAGT
>CAXGBX010000019.1:0-14488 GCA_964008195.1 uncultured Flavobacteriaceae bacterium | reverse complement strand
TTTAAACTACCAGAAGGAGTTAGTGAAAAGCAACTAAATGATTTTCTTAAAAAAATGAATAAAGCTATTAGCGAAGAAGGTCTCCCGGAAGCCGGATATCATTTATATAAAATTACCGGTGAGGATAATGAATATAAGTATTTTATGGAAGGAGTCTGGCCAGATGCCGAAACCTATAATAAAATACATGAATCTGAAAAATGGAAAGCTGCAGCCGATTCAGGTAAAGAAATGTTCAAAAAAATACAGGCTCAGGAATTATACCTGAAGGCTGAGAGGGTAGAATGAAATAGAACCTTTAAATAAAATTGAATACGCTTAAAACATACTTAAGTGTATTCAATTATTTAATGCGGAAGTTTATCTCTTAGTAACCCATATACGAAAGTACCCAAAATAGCAGCCAGAAAAAGAACGATTACAGATATATAACCCGCTCCGATTAGCGTATATATTGGTCCCGGACACGCGCCGGCTAAGGCCCAACCAAGTCCGAATATTATACCACCATACATATATCTGCTAAAACTTTTTTCTTTGGGGGTGAATTCAATTTTCTCTCCATTAAAATCTTTTGCATTCTTCCTTTTAATAAGTTGAATTCCCAATACCCCAATCACTAATGCTGAACCAATAATCCCGTACATATGAAAAGCCTGGAACTGGAACATTTCATAGATCCTGAACCATGAGGCAGCTTCAGACTTGAACATTACAATTCCAAAAAAGATTCCTATAAATAAATATGCTATTACTCTCATTTTCTAAAATATTAGGGGAAATAATACATGAACCATTAAAAGTCCGCCAATAAAAAATCCTATTACCGCAATTAAAGATGGTAATTGCAGGTTGCTTAAACCAGAGATTGCGTGACCAGAAGTACATCCTCCTGCCCATCTCGCTCCAAAACCAATTAAAAATCCGCCAATTATCAAAATGCTTAAAGCTTTCCAGTCGGTCAATGCTTCCAGGCTATAGAGTTCATCTGGAAGATATGCTTCACCGGCACTCTCAAAGCCGAGACCTTGTAGTGTTTTTACTGTTTCGAGATTAATGGCTACGGCGGCATCTGGAGTTAAAAAGTTCATGGCGATAAAACCTCCAATCGCGGCGCCAATAATTACCGTTAGGTTCCACTTTTGGGCGCGCCAGTTAAAATCAAAAAAACTTGCTTTTTCATCGGCGCCGCACATGGTACAGATGGTTCTAAGATTGGAAGACATCCCGAACTGTTTTCCCATAAAAATGAGAAGAAACATGATCAGGGCGATTAGTGGCCCGGCAACATACCAGGGCCATGCTTGCATTATAAGATCCATATACTTTATTATTCAGTTGCAAATAAACAATAAGAAGAGTCGGAAATCTGTAACAATAGTTACACTAAGAATCTTCACAATACTCTTTTATATTATGCAGTACTTTATTAGAAAGTCTTTTGAGCGTTTGAGAAGACCACCCGGCACTGCTATCGAGAGCGATGACATTGTCATAAGCTAAAGATGCTGAAGAAAGTTCTTTTTTTCCGTCTCCATCAAAAATGGCAAAATTATCTTCGTTTTTAATCCATTTTTGAAAAGCTTTTTCTTCAAATGGCAATCCTAAAGATGTGTTTATAAGAATCTTACCCGATCCTAATTTTTCAAATTCCTCTTCAGAAATTAACTGTGTATTCTTTGGTAGATGAAAAGAAATTACTTCAGACTGTTCCAGAAGCTCATCTAATGGAAGATAATCTACCCCTTTCCTCTCCCACTCCGGTTTTCTGGTTCTGCTGAAATAATAAAGATCTGCTCCAAAAGGTTTTAGGCATTCTGCCAGTAACTGCCCGGTAACACCCAGGCCAATAATGCCAAATTTCAGACCGGTGAGTTCACGAGGCATTTCTTCCCACTGTTTGCCTTTATAGCCGTTAAGTAACTGAATGAGTTCAGAAATTATAAATTCCGCCACTCCCGGGTCTCCATAGTCCTTAATTCCTTTTACCGTGATTCCTTTCTTTCTGGCAAATTTCACCGCTACATTGGCAGACTCGTCATCATAAAGGCTACAGGCCATACCTATATATTTCAAATTTGAACAGGCTTTAATAACCTCTTCATCCAACTCGGTATGCCAGGAAACTATTACTGCTTCAGCATCTCCTATTCTTTTAACAACCTCATCTTTTGAACCAGGATAATCTGAATAAACCTCAGTCTCATTCTCACTCAGCTTCTGCAATTCAGCAATTGCTTCTTCATTTAGTTTAGTATTATCTACACAGACTATTTTATTGAATTTCATATTTTTAGCTAAAACCCTCCCAGTTTTTCAAAACCTGGGAGGTTTGTTAATTTTGATATGTCACTGCGAGGGAGTTTCCGACTAACGCAGTCTCAAATGATTTTCAAATACGCCAGATGAGATTGCTTCGCTGTGCTCGCAATTACAATTTAAACGGCACTGCGAGGGAGTTTTCGACCGACGCAGTCTCACCATCATTTCAACTTTACCAAATGAGATCGCTTCGCCATTCTGGCTCGCGATGACACAAGGTGCTTCGCTTTGCTCGCAATGACTCTTCCAAACAGAAGTCAACTGGTTCGTTTTACTCGTGATGACGTCTACAACGGAATGTTTCCGTGTTTTCTGTTTGGTCTAAGCACATGTTTATTTTCCAAAGCACTAAAGGCTTTGATCAGTTTTCTACGGGTATCTTTCGGCATGATCACCTCATCAATAAATCCGCGTTGAGCAGCTTCAAAAGGAGTGGCGAATTTTTCAGCATATTCTGCTTCCTTTTCAGCTAATTTCTTTTCAGGGTCATCAGCCTGTGAAATTTCTTTTCTGAAAATAATTTCCGAAGCTCCTTTTGCTCCCATCACGGCAATTTCCGCAGTTGGCCAGGCAAAGTTAAAGTCGGCACCAATATGTTTGGAATTCATCACATCATAAGCGCCACCATAAGCTTTTCTGGTAATGACAGTCACTTTCGGCACTGTTGCCTCACTTAAAGCATAAAGCAGCTTAGCTCCATGCAAAATGATTCCGTTCCATTCCTGATCTGTTCCAGGTAAGAATCCCGGAACGTCTACTAATACCAAAAGTGGAATATTAAAGCAGTCGCAGAACCTGGTAAATCTGGCCGCTTTCTTAGAAGAATCTACGTCCAGTACTCCCGCAAGGCTCATGGGCTGATTGGCAATTACGCCAACACTTCTACCCCCAATTCTGGAAAAGCCTACGATTATATTTTCTGCATAATTCTTATGGATTTCAAAGAAAGAATCATCATCAATAATTCCCTTTATCACCTCATGCATATCATAAGGTTTATTAGAACTATCAGGTACGATGTCTTCTAAAACCTCACGATGTTCATCACCCATTTCAAACTCAAGTTTCTCTGGCGGAGTTTGATTATTTTGTGGCATATAACTGATCATTTGCTTGATATTCTCCAAACAAATAATATCATTTGCCGCCGTTACATGAGTAACTCCAGATTTGGTAGAATGCGTACTTGCTCCACCGAGTTCTTCTGAAGTTACATTTTCATTGGTCACCGTTTTTACAACGTTGGGTCCGGTTACGAACATGTAAGAAGTATCTTCCACCATCAGAGTAAAATCGGTCATTGCAGGAGAATACACCGCTCCCCCAGCGCAGGGTCCCATAATCGCTGAAATTTGAGGCACTACTCCCGAAGCTTTTACATTACGGTGAAAAATATCTGCGTAACCACCTAAAGACTTCACTCCTTCCTGAATTCTGGCTCCACCGGAATCATTTAATCCAATTAACGGTGCTCCTACCTTTACCGCCATATCCATGATCTTACAGATCTTTTCAGCATGTGTTTCAGAAAGAGAACCGCCAAATACAGTGAAATCCTGGGCAAAGACATATACCAGTCGGCCGTGGATGGTTCCATAACCGGTGATAACACCATCTCCATAGAATTTTTGCTTCTCCATACCAAAATCGGTAGTACGGTGGGTCACTAAAATCCCTATTTCTTCGAATGAATTCTCATCAAGCAGATAATTCACTCTCTCACGAGCGGTTAACTTTTTCTTTTCGTGTTGTTTAGCAATCCTTTTTTCACCTCCGCCTTTATGGGCTTCAGCAATCTTTTCCTTTAATTTATCGAGGTTCTGACTCATCTCTGAATTCTGAATTTTAATTATGTGGTAATCTTAATTGCTCTTTATCTTTCATATACTGCTTCAGCGCCATAAGCGCGGCAAGCTTTGCTTCTTCTCCTGTCTCCTCTTTCAAAGCTTCCGGCGAATAGTATTTTTTTACAAAATGTGTATCGAAATTTCCACTTCTAAAGGCCTCATGCTGAAAGACAAATTTGCCGAAAGGCAGGGTAGTATTCACGCCTTCCACGATATAATGATCTATGGCCTTGATCATGATCTGGATCGCTTCTTCCCTTGTTTTTCCGTAGGTAACAAGTTTAGCAAGCATGGGATCGTAATAGATTGGAACTTCCATTCCTTCTTCAAATCCATTATCCAATCTGATTCCCTCTCCTACCGGAACAGCATATTTCTCTAGTGTTCCCGTGCTCGGCATAAAATCTTCTAAAGGATCTTCAGCATACACCCGAAGTTCCATCGCATGACCCTTTATTTTAAGATCATCCTGAGAAAACTGAAGCTTTTCGCCTCTAGCCACTAAAATCTGTTGTTCCACAAGATCTACTCCGGTGATATATTCAGTAACCGGATGCTCTACCTGAAGTCTTGTATTCATCTCCAGGAAATAGAAGTTTTTCTTTTCATCAAAAAGGAATTCTACTGTACCGGCTCCAACATAATCACAGGCTTTGGCAACTTTAACTGCTGCCTCTCCCATTTGCTTTCTAAGTTTATCATCAAGTACCACTGATGGCGCTTCTTCCACTACTTTCTGATGTCTTCGCTGAATACTGCATTCCCGTTCAAATAAATGCACATAATTACCGTGAGTATCGGCTAAAACCTGAATTTCAATATGTCTTGGAGAAGAAACGTATTTTTCAATAAAAACCGATCCATCGCCAAAAGCAGATTCTGCCTCAGAAATCGCACGCTTCATCTGGTCTTCAAGTTCCTTTTCCTTTTCAACTACACGCATTCCCTTACCTCCACCACCGGCAGAAGCTTTTATTAAAATGGGGAAACCTATATCATTAGCGATCTTCTTTGCTTTTTCAGTATCGGTGATGGCTTCATCAATTCCTGGAACCATTGGGATATCGTAAGCTTTTACCGCATCTTTTGCAGCAAGTTTACTTCCCATGATCTTAATAGCTTTTGAACCGGGGCCAATCCAGGTAATTCCTGCTTCTTCCACAGCCTCTGCAAAACCGGCATTTTCACTAAGAAAACCATACCCGGGATGGATACCGTCTACATGTAGTTTTTTTGCTACTTCTATAATTTTATCGCCTTTAAGGTAAGATTCGCTAGAAGAAGCTTCCCCAATACATACTGCTTCATCTGCAAACTTTACATGAGGTGCATTTCTATCGGCTGTAGAAAAAACCGCTACCGTATCTATTCCCATACGTTTTACGGTTTTCATCACCCTTAATGCGATCTCTCCCCTATTGGCTACTAATATTTTTTTCATATTTATTTTTTAATAAGACCTTTCGACTGCGCTCAAGGTGACTTCTCATTAATGTATATTCCCTGTTTCGTAAATCTAATTTCTGAGCTCGAATTATTCCATTTCTATCAATAATTGATTTTTCTCTACCGTATCACTTTTAGCAACAGAAACAGATTTCACCACTCCGTCTCGAGGAGCAGTTAATGTATTTTCCATTTTCATCGCCTCAAGAACCAGCAGGTAATCGCCTTCTTTCACCTCATCGCCTTCCTTGACGTTTACTTCCAGAATAAGTCCTGGCATGGGTGCTTTAATATCATTAACCTGTTGCGAGCTTCCCAGGGAAAGTCCCATTTCATCTATCAACTGATCCAGATCGTTATTGATCTTTACCGAATAAATATTGGAGTTGAGTTTTATCTGGTATGTCCTGTTTAAAAAGTCAGGTTTAAAGATCTCTGCCGTATAAGAACGGTTATCCTTTAAAAGATGATAATGTTTATCTGAAGTTCTTTGAGTATCCAGTGTTTTGATCTCTTCTTCTGAAAATTCAAATTCCAGGGAATCATTAACTTTTACCTTGTAATTCTTATCCATAAATAGCTTTATGTGTGGTTATTTTTGAACGTGGAGCGTAAATATAGAAAAAATCAAATGCTTGAAGTGTTGAAGAATTCTCAAAATATGAGAATTTTATTGTTAAACTCGTAAAGTATGAGATTGTTTTGCCGCTATTACAATCATAATTATATCGTCACTGCGAGGAAGCAAGTGACCGACGCAGTCTCATTGTAACCTGTCTGCTGTGGTTGGGATCGCTTCGTTTCACTCGCAATGACCATTGGAACTTCACTACGAAGGAGTGAAACAAACAACGTAGTCTCATTTTGATTCACAGCAAGAGATCGCTTCGATTCACTCGCGATGACCATTGGCATGTCACTGCGATGGAATAAAATGACCGACGCAGTCTCAACGTGATTTGGGATTACAACTTGAGATCGCGTCGTTTCACTCGCGATGACTTGTAAATCACTTAAATTCCTTTATAGCATCGCTTAGATCATACACCTTAGTGGCTTCAAATTTCTTAGCTAGAATACTACTTCCGGCTGCAGATCTGTATCCACCCGCACAGTGTACAAGCACAGGCTTATTTGAAGGAATTTCAGTGGAATTATCACGTAATTCATTTAAAGGCACAGCAATAGCATCTTCAAAGATTTTGCCGTCCGCAACCTCAGAATCATTGCGTATATCTACAATCGTATAATGTTCCTTATTTTTCTTGAAATCTTCCAGATCAAGTTTGCAGGATTTTTCAGCCAAATCATTCCCTACAGTAATTACTGCATTTAGCTGTTTTTCATAACCTATCTTTGCCGTTCTTTCCAGCATTTCTTCAAGAACGTCGATACTGCTTATCACCAGGTAAAATTTTTCCTCAGGTTTTACGATAGCTCCCAGCCAGGTTTCGTATTTATCACTTTCAGAACGAGCCATGATATTGATACTATTGGGAAGATGTCCTTTTTTAAATTTTTCTTCATCCCTGGTATCTACCACTAGGATATCCTTCTCAACCTCATTGACACCCAGCATTAACTTAATACCCCATTTATTCTTCTGCACATTTTCGGCTCCGTTTTTATTTATATCAACATTAAATCCGAAATAATGCGGGATAAACGGCTGATCTTTTAAAATTTCTTCCACAAATTCTTCTTCCGTCTGTTCTTTGAAAGCCCAATTTCCCTGGCGTTCATTACCCAGAGTACTGGAAGAAGCATCACTCATGTTTTTTCCGCATAAAGAACCTGCACCATGGGCTGGATATACCAATGCATCGTCTGGAAGATCTATAAATTTATTCTTGATCGTATCGTACATCTGTTTAGCCAAATCTACCCGTTTGGCCTTCATATTTCCTGCTTTTTCGCGTAAATCGGGTCTACCAACATTTCCAATGAAAAGTGTGTCACCGGTAAACAGTGCGGTCTCATTCTCTTCTTTCGCAACGATCGTTATACTATCTGGAGAATGTCCCGGTGTATTGATCGCGCTAAATGTGATATTTCCCATTTCCAGAGTATCACCATCATCAAATGACTTATGCGAATAATCGGCTCCTAATTTTTCACTTACATAAATGCTAGCACCGGTTTGTTTATGAATTTGTAAATGACTACTCACAAAATCTGCATGAGGATGCGTTTCAAAAACCGCCACAATTTTCGCATTTTGCTCTTCTGCATAGCGATAATATTCCATAGGATTACGTGAAGGATCTACCAGGGCCATTTCTCCGTTGCTTACAATTGCATAAGAATAGTGCGCCAGCGGACTATCTTTAAATTGTTTTATGGTCATTTCTATATCTTTTTAAATTTGATTCTCTTTAATTTTATTTTTTCTTCGGAAGGGAAACAGGGTTTGATTTCCGAAATCTTCAGGGAAATCCTCATCTCCGCTAAAACCTAATTCTATTTTTTTGCCATTCTTCGGAATATATGCGGTTCCAAAGATATAATCCCAGATACTCAGACTCAGTCCGAAATTCATCCCATAAGGTCGATCTTTAGGCAAGCTTTTGGAATGATGCCAGATATGCATTTTTGGATTATTAAAAACATATCCGAAAATCCCATAATTCCACCCCAGATTAGCATGGTTCAAATGTCCAACAAATACTGCAAACATGTGCACCACGAAAAATTCCTGAATCCCGAAGCCTATCATCGCCAGTGGAATATATTGCACCGTCTTATATATAATAGTTTCCATAAAATGAAACCTGAACTGGGCGGCAAATCCCATTTCCTTAACACTATGGTGAACCTTATGAAACTCCCATAGCCAGGGTCTTTTATGTAGTTGTCTATGCACGTTCCATTGTACAAAATCTGCAATAACGAACATGATTAGCAATTGTGACCATACAGGTAGATCTCCTAATTCAATAGCTACGATATTCTCAATTCCGAAGAGGCTCAGAAAATCATTAAAAAGCTCAACGCCTACATTACTAATCGCATTATAACCAATTAATGAAAAAAGAAAGAAATTGAAAAGGATATAAAAACTGTCCAGCCAGAATCCCTTTCGAAAAACTTTCTGATCCTTTCTCCATGGAATCACGATTTCCAGCACCCAGATTAACAGTGATAAAGCTATTAACCAGTAGAAGTAACTCGTCCAGGTAGGATTGGTTATTTCAGAGACCAGGTAATTAAAATAGCCTGTAAATGAATCTGTGATTATGTTGATATACTTTTTCAAGCTTTTCTATTTCTGATACAAAAATATAAATATCATCCCGTTAAGGAAGTAACTTTTGTTACAGTTATCTACAATTGCCGGTGGAATTGAATATAACAATGAAAATTCCAGAGTAAAAGGAGGCAATGTGACGCAAAAAAGATCTCGCAGAATTATTAGAGCTCGGTTAATCGAAGATATTGGTTACGCCCAAAACTCATAAAATAGAGCATATATCCAAAGAAGAACATTAAAATCGTAGCAAGAAAAAGACTATTGATATTGTACTGAAAATAAATACCGAAGTAGAGAAGACCGGTAATTACAGCTAATGGCAGGAAATATTTTGAAAAAATAAAGCCTTTTACTTCTACCCGCTTCTCCTCTCCCTCAGTAATCTGAATATTCAAAGGTGCACTTCCACACCAGTCTATTTTCGCGATGAGCTGATATTTACCTTCCGGAATTTCAAAAAATAATACCTTTTTATCTTCAATTTCAGCAAATTTTTTTCCGTTAAGATACAATTCGAAAGATCGCATCTTATTGGCCCATTCAGAATCCCGTTTAATAATAAGCTTTGGCATGACTAATTTACTGACTGTGTAACAAGTGTTACTTTATAAAATTTCGTAAATCTATAATTTTGTATTTCAAAGGATGGTTTTTTTCATAATTATTTAAACGCCGATTTTCATGTAGAGATTGGCGTTTTACTTATAAAACTGACTGATTTCTGTTAAATCTTTTCTTTGAATATCTGGAACCAGTGCATCTTCTGCAGCATATCCCACCGGTAATAATAAAAATGCCCGCTCATTTTTAGGCCTTTCCAATAATTCAGAAAGGAAGTTCATAGGGCTTGGCGTATGGGTAAGCGTAACTAATCCGGCATTGTGGATGGCTGAAATTAGCATTCCGCAGGCGATACCCACCGATTCATTTACATAATAATTATTCTGTTTCTCATTATTTTCATCTAAATCATAAACTTCTTTAAACACAATAATCAACCAGGGTGCAATTTCCAAAAATTCTTTATTCAAGTCGGTTCCCAGTGGAGCCAGATCTTTTAACCAGCGTTCGCTCATTCTATTCGTATAGCTTTCTTCCTCTTCCTTTTCTGCGGCTTGCCTGATTTTTGATTTCAATGCTAAATTAGAAACTGCGCAAAACTTCCAGGGTTGTTTATGAGCTCCGGAAGGCGCTGTTCCAGCTGACCTGATTAGATTCTGAATAACTTCTTCGGAAACATTTCTGTCTGAAAAATGGCGTACCGAACGTCTTTCATCCAGAAAATGATAGAATTGATTGCTTTTTTGAAGCATTTCTTCTGCTGAAATGGTTTCGTGCTCGTATGGAATATGCTTAAAACCATTGATCATCTTTTCTTTACCGGCCATATCAATATTATTGCTATTAAAGACTAATCTCAGTTGTTCTATTTTTAGTCATTATTACTTTTTTCCATTGATGAAAAAAGTAACCAAAAAAATCTAGGCTTACGAAACTTTATCTAAAATTTTCTCTCTGAACCTAAATTTTAGGAACTCGCAGTGAGAATTGATAAATTAGATATATTCATTTAGCTCAAACAACCTAAAATTTTACGGTTCATTCGATTTAATTTTTACGATAAATTTTCGATAGGAAGTTCTAGCGTTAAACCTTATATAAATTCAATAAAAAGATCAAACCTTTGTAAGTTTTCCCATGATCTTAATAAGCTTCTTTTTGAGATCGGTAAACGGAGGATGTAGAAAATCTGAAGCAGCAAAGCTTTTTTGATGCATTACTGCTCTTTTTTTGGAAAAAGTTTTAAATCCATCAAAACCGTGATAATGCCCCATTCCGCTTGCTCCTACTCCACCAAAAGGCAGATTATGCTGGGCAAGATGATATAGAGTGTCGTTTATAGTCACACCACCAGACAGGGTATTTTTCAGAAGCCAGTCTATCCGGCTTCTTTTAGTATCAAAATAATATAGCGCAAGTGGCTTAGGCCTGTCATTGATATACTCGACAGATTCTTCCACCGTTTCCAAATTTAAAACTGGTAATATGGGGCCAAATATCTCCTCCTGCATCAGTTCCATCTCATCAGATACATTAAACACCAGTTTAGGGGCCATAAACCCAGTTTTTTGAACTTTACAATCAGTAACCTCAACGATCCTGGCACCTTTTCCTTCGGCATCATTCAGCAGCGACTGTAATCTTTCATAATGATCTGCATTGATGATCGCACTATACTGTTTATTATCAGAAATATCAGGATAGAATTTTTCCACGATCTCTTTTACCTCGTTTTCAAAATCCTTATTTAAAGCTTTAGGTAGAATTATATAATCTGGAGCAACACATGTCTGTCCGCAATTGAATAATTTACCAGCCATGATTCGCTTTGCAGCTAATTTTACAGAATAGGAAGAATGAATAACCGCAGGAGACTTCCCTCCAAGTTCTAATGTTACCGGGGTGAGATTGGGTGCTGCTGCAGCCATGATCAACTTTCCAATTTTGGTAGAACCGGTAAAAAACAAATGATCAAAAGGCAAAGAAGAAAAATTCTTGGCCAGTTCAGCATCTCCGGTGACACAGTGCACATATTCCGTGGGAAAATTTTTATTGATCATATTCTTAATAACCTCAGCCGAGGCCGGGGCAATTTCAGAAGGCTTTAAAATAGCATGATTTCCGGCAGCCAGAGCGTCAACTAACGGACTTAATGTGAGCAAAACCTGGTAATTCCATGCGCCCATTATTCCTACCGAACCTAATGGCTGATATTGATAATATGCCGAACTCGGCAATAAGAACCAGGCTCCCTGAACTGATCTTCTTTTCGCCCAGCTTCGAAGGTTCTTCATGGCATGCCTTATTTCATCCTGAAGCGGAAAGATCTCCAAAAACAAAGTTTCTTCCTTCGAACGTAATCCAAAATCTTTATAGACTGCCGCTACCAATTCTTCCTTATGATTTTCGACTAAAGCAGATAAGGTTTTCAAAGCATCCATCCTTTGTTTGATTCCCGGAGGATTTTTCTTGAAAGCAGTCTGCTGTTTCTCAAGAAGATCGTTTAATTCGGTTTTAGTCATTAATTCTACCTTTAAATTTATTCATGGAATCATAGATACCAAAATACTTCCCTATGACCACATCAAAAATTCTCTTGGGAAGCACTCCCTGTAAAAAGGGCAATACATAGACTATTCCGGGTGTTCTTAGCAGCATCTTGTTGTTTTCTATCGCCTTGATGATTTTTCCAGTTACTTTTTCCGGTTTCAGAATAGGAATAATCGGAGACTTTACTCCTTCAAACATGCCCGTATCTATATAATATGGAGTTACGGTAAGCACCTTTATTCCTGTATTGCCCCTTTCCATTTCCAGTCGTAAAGAATCAGACCAGCCGGTCATGGCCCATTTGCTGGCACAATATACCGACATCCCCGGGTTGGAAAGCATACTCGCTGCAGATGAAATATTAACGATGTGCCCGCTTTTTCTTTGAATCATTCCCGGCAACAGAAGCCGAGTGAGCTTCATAGGTGCCAGGGCATTCACCTGCATGTTGATATCTATATCTGTTAATGTATGCTCACTGAATTTTTTCCCGGTGACAACTCCTGCATTATTAATCAAAATATCAATTTCTATATTTTGGTCGTCAAGTTCATCTACCACCTTTTGAATTTGAATATCATCTGAAAGATTCACTTCCAGAAATATAACCTCGGTCTCTACATTCTGCCACTGCAGTTCCAGTTTGCGCATTGCCTCCTTATTGATATCTAAGATGACCAGCCTGGAGGCTGACTTCTCTATAATCATTTTAGCCATTAGCAAACCTATACCTGAAGCGCCACCGGTAATAAAAATCGATTTATTTTGAAATTTTGTCAAGAATCCTGGAATGAATGAGCTTAAAAATAGAATTTTTAAATAGATTATCTGAAATATCCAGCCAGAACTTACTTTTTTCGAAAAAGGCCGATTGTGAAATTCTGTACAGCTTCCCACGGAGTTTTATGATCCTGATTTTCCAAACGTACGATCTCAAAATCCTTTTCAAATAAATTCTGCATAGATTCAGTTGAATATTTTCTCACAGGAATTCCGCTGCATTTATCCGGCCCTTTTTCAGAAAATGTACTTAAAAGAAAGTAGCCACCGCTTTTGAGAAACGCATTTAATTTTGATCGATAGTCTGTTATCTGATGGTCTTCCGTTAAAAAATGAAAAGCGGCCCTATCGTGCCATAGCTCAAAATGCTGTTCAAAATTATGCCTGGTAACATCCTTCGATATCCAGTTTACATTTTCAGACTTTACACCAAGTCTTGTTTTAGCTTTTTTAAGGGATTTTTCAGAAATATCCAGAACACTTAAATTTTCATAACCTAGATCCAGCAAATGATCTACGAGGTAACTGTTCCCTCCACCAACATCCAGAATATGCGCTTTTTTTGAAAGTCCCAGAGACCGAATGATATTCAGGGAATTTTCAGGTTTTTGCTGAAACCAACTGGTTTCTTCAAATTCTTTTTCTGAATAAATTTTCTCCCAATGCGATTTCAGATCTTTCATGTCGTTTCATTTTATTGCTCTTATCACTTTTTTCCATTGATGGAAAGAGTGATAATGAAGGTCGTAAAAAATATCTTTTATCAGTTCGAGCACAGTCAAGAACTAGTAATTATTATACATTTAGGTTTCGACTTCGCTCAACCTGACATTCACAAATATTATTAATCTTTGAATATGATATTGTCCACTAAGCTCTACAACAGTAAATGATAGAACGTCGCTCTGGAATTGTTTGACTCCGCAGGGACTTCAGTTTCAGAGTTGTTAAACACATTAAATTAATACAAATAGCTAAGCCCTAAAATAATATCAGAGTTACGAAAAGTTATGAATTTTTATAAAAAACTCATGAACTCTCAATCAAATTCTGCGCAATTGCCCGAAGGTATATTTACTCCTGCCGCCTGTTGATACACTAGTTCAGCGCCTAAATGCCCCACGTAAATTAAAATTCCTGTACCAACGAGCATCAACAACACTAAAGCAAAAGAAATAATTCTGGTTTTTAAAATTTCTACATATCGCATTAGTAGTTCTAAAACCAGTGCTACCGTAAAGATCCATGCTGTGGTATATGCTAAGTTTTCATGATCTTTAAGTATGGTAGGGTCACAAAGTTGTCTGGAAACGATTCCATCTGCCAGATCTCCTGTATAAATAGAAATCCAGATCCCAATTACCCCTAAGAAAAGCATTAATCTTCCGCCGTGATCCCAAGTGATTTTTGAAGACCAGAGACCTATCAACTTAAAGAGCGTTGCCATAAGCAACAGAACTATTGGAAAATGAACGGACAGAGGATGGTATACCTCTGTCCGCCAAAAATCTGGTAATTCCGTCATCATTATTCCATTATCTTAACAGAAAGTGGGTCTAATCGTTTTCCGTTTTTCTCCACTTCCACTTCTACTTTCTGACCTTCTTTTAACTCTGAAAAATCTACTTCACTGCCATTGCGGGTTAAACTGGTAGTTTCAGTGAAATATAGTTCCAGGGTTTTGTCGTCATCGGTAGAAACATAAATCTCGGTTTTTTCAGCCTCTACTTTT
>CAXGBX010000018.1:0-14912 GCA_964008195.1 uncultured Flavobacteriaceae bacterium | reverse complement strand
GTAATTGGCATATTTTTCCTTTTAAATAAACAATTTCGTTAGAATACTTCAAAAGTACTAAAAGCGGTAGCCATACAAAAAAATATATTTACTTTTGTGCTAAAAATAACACGGCTTGGACGTAACATTTTTAGGAACAGGGACATCTCAGGGAATACCAATTATTGGAAGTGAACATCCCGTGTGTCTTAGTAAAGATGCTAAAGACAAGAGACTTCGGGTGTCTATCCTCGTTTGCTGGAATAATTTAAATATTCTTATTGATTGCGGTCCAGATTTCAGACAGCAGATGCTGGCCAATAATGTTAAAAAGCTTGATGCTATCTTCTACACTCATGAGCATAACGATCATACGGCCGGACTTGACGATATAAGACCTTTTTTCTTTAGACAGGGAGATATTCCGGTTTATGCACATGAAAGGGTGTTAAAAGCGCTTAGAAAAAGGTTTGACTATATTTTTGCTACTGAAAATAAATATCCCGGCGCACCCGGTGTTATCGAGAATACCATTGAAAATAAGACTTTTAGTTTTGAAGGTTTAACCGTAACACCCATTAATTTTATGCATAACCGGCTGCAGGTTTTTGGGTTCAGAATGGAAGATTTCGCTTATCTCACCGATATAAAAAGTATTGAAGATGAAGAGGTTGAAAAACTTGGTGATTTAAAGGTTTTAGTGATAAGTGCACTTAGAATTGAACCGCATCATTCTCATTTTAACCTGGAAGAAGCTTTGGAATTTATTAAAAGAATTAAACCGGAAAAGGCTTATCTCACTCATATTAGCCACATGCTGGGATTTCATGAAGAAGTAGAAAAAAAACTTCCGGAAAACGTTCATCTGGCTTATGATAATTTAAAAATTACAGTTTAGTATGGGAAACAAGATATTAATGTATCTGTTTATTTTTGCTCTCTTATTTTGCATTTTCATCTATGTAAATGACAAAAGGATATTAGATTCAAAACAGGAACGTATAGAAAGTCTTGAAGAGAAACTGGAGGAAATGGAAGCAGGGGACGATATTCCTGTAAATGAAGAGGAAGGCGACTATTTCAGTTTGAAAAATAATGAAGAGGCGATCACCTATTTTGAGAATAAGGGTTTGTATTCTGAGGATCTTATATTAAGAATTGAAGATGCAGTTATTAGCAAAAATATAGCAGGAGAAGATAATTCCCTGGTTCCAATAGATGGCATGGAAGGCGATATGCGCATCAATAAGGTAAAGGTGCTAAACCACAAATGGGTGATAGCAGATTTTACTGACGGCACGTACTGGGGTGAAGTTTTTCTAAGCTATGAAATTGCTGAAGATGGTACTATCCAATTCTTCCCTGAAAAATCATTTGTTTACCCACAATACTAAAGTCGCTCTGTCAACCATTTTTTCAATTCAATGAAATTCTGAGGAGCAACTCCGTGACCAACCGGGAATTCTGAATAAGAATTATCTATATTTAATTTATCTAAAAAGGGTTTGGTTTTTCTAGCCCAGTCTACAGGAATCACCTGGTCTACTGAACCATGAGAACAGTAAAATTTCAATTTTGAAAAGTCATTGTTTTCGAATCCGTTTTTAATAATACCTTCATTTACATACCCGCTTAACGCAATCACATTTTTGATTTTTTCAGGATAGGAGAGGGCAACTGCATAGCTAAGAATGCTTCCCTGACTGAAACCGAGTAGATTGATATTATTAGCGTCTACAGGGTATTTTTCAATGATCTCATCAATGAAATCATTGATAGTTTCACGGGATTTAATTGCCTGTAAATCATCGCTAAATTTACCGTCATTATTATCCCAATGTATGGCGTACCATGCATTTCCATAAGGTTGCATTGCATATGGAGCTTTCGCAGAAATAATAAATAGCTCATCGGGCAATTCATCTGCAAAAGAAAACAAATCGTTTTCATCACTTCCGTAGCCATGAAGCAATATTAAAACGGGTGCTTTTTCGATTTCTATTTTAGGTTTTCTAACTAGATGTTGAAGTGAAAATTCTGCTGTCATTATGAAATTGTACTAAACCATTTTTGAAATAGAGGACCTACAAATGGAACCTCTCGTGTTTCTCCTTTAATTGCAGTGATAAGGCCATAACCCCACAATACAATAAAGCATAAATAAAAAGCGCCAACAATAAAACCCTGATCAAATAATCCCATTAGTGCTCCGAGCACGTAAAAGCTTACGTTGATCCCAAATGCCTGTCTAATATGAAAACTGGCAAATTTTTCTTTGGTTTCAAGATTCATGAAGTAAGCGATGATTGTGCCTATAATAGTTATATATGCAACTATCGCAGTAGTTTTTGCCTGATTTGTAATCTCCATTAATTGATGTTTTCTCTAAGAAGGATCCCTTTTTTAGTGATTATGCCCAAAGCTTTCCCCTTAAGTTCTTTATTCAAGAAAATGCTGTTTTTGGATGTTGAAATAATATCCTTTTCTTTGAAACTGTAGATTTCATCTGGTATAAATAAACTCAACTCTGCAGTTTCTCCTTCCTTGATCTCGTGATCCTTCAATTTAAAGCGCTCTTTCCCTTTTGAGAGATATTTTACTGCCTGCTCTGTGTCAAATATGGTACATAATGCTCCGAACGCTGATTCCAGTCCAATACTTCCAAATAAGGCATTGTCAAATTCCACTTTTTTGTGCTCAATATCAATTGGATTATGATCTGAGGTCACCATATCTATGGTTCCATCTCTAAGGCCTTTTATCAGAGCTTTTGTATCCTTCTTAGTGCGTAAAGGTGGTGTTACCTTAAAATTGGCATCAAACCCCTTCAGCTCATCGTCGTGAAGCACAAGATTATGAATAGCCACACTACAACTTACGTCCAGGCCTTTCTTTTTGGCTTCTTTAATAAGTTTAACAGATTTTTCCGTAGAAATTGTTGGAATATGAATTTTGCCCCCGGTATATTCGAGTAAATAAAGGTCTCTGGTAATTTGTAATTCTTCTGCGAGATTAGGAATCCCTTTTAACCCAAGGGAAGTACTGTTATGGTGTTCATTCACAATTCCATTGCCTGCGATTCTATTTTCCTGGGGGAAACTTTGTATAAGAGCATCAAAATTCTGTGCATACTGCAAGGCAATCTTCAATAAATTTGGATTCTTTAGAGGGGCTTTATAATCCCCAAAGCTTACAGCCCCGGCCTCTTTCATATCCAATAGTTCTGCCAGCTCTAAGCCTTCACTTTTAGCCGTTAACGCGCCTATAGGGTACAATTTTACATGGTGATTCTCAGCTTTTGCCTTTACTGCTGAAATATTTCCGCTATGATCTAGAACCGGATTAGTATTAGGATTCAGGGCAACAGAGGTAAATCCAGATTTTCCGGCCGTATCAAGTCCGTTAGCAATAGTTTCTCTGTCTTCAAAACCAGGTTCTCCAAAACTTACACTGCTGTCAAACCAACCCCGAGACACATGAAGATTTTTAATGTTTATTTCTTCATCTGCTTTTTCATTAAGGTTCTTTCCTATCTTTTTGATCATTCCCTGATCAATAAAAATATCCAGTTTTTCCTTATGATGACGAGATTGGTCATCGAGGATCGTAACCGATTTTATGAGTACCTTCATTTAAAGAATTTTATAAGTAGCATTTCGATCGCCAAAAAGATCAGGGCAAAAATAACAAACCATTTCCAAAGTGCCGTAATTTGCGTGGCTGCATTTGATTTAGAAAAATACTGTTCTATGGAATTATATAAATTCAATTGGTCTGTTTCATCAATAGCCGTATAACTAAGGCTACTTTCGCTGCGATCGTAGTTAAAACCAAGATTCCCAATTACTTCAGAATTATTCGTAACCTCATAATTTCCTGCCTCCAGAGAAAGATTATTTGTATTTATCTCTACCCGGTTGCTAAAATTTTGTTGTTGGGGAATTATGTCTAAATCTGCTTTTTTTATATGGAGAACTTCATCTTTCCCTATTGTTAATGGGATGTCGATATTATTTGGCTTCCCGGTTTCATAGTAAAGCTCTTTTTTCTTTAAAGCTTTTAACCCAATTTGGTAGAGAACAGGTACAATTAATGGAGATTGTGTAAAATTGGAATTCGAACTATTTAAAGCAGCTGTAAATAGATAAGTAGTATTGGAACCAGTAAGAAAAGCATTCCCATCCTGATATTGTAAAATAGGATTTGTGGCAGGAAGATTATAAGAGCTCATCACTTTAGGATATTCAAAATTTTCAGTTCTATCTTCAAAAACTCCCTGAAATAATGGATGATCGTAAGCGATATTGGTTATTAAGCGTTCTGTTTCAATCTTTTGTTGAAAAACGGGAAACCCTATACTATTTAGAAACGGTGAATAATTAGCAGCATCTACGGGCGGAATGATGATTAATGAACTTCCATTATTCTTAATAGTCTCCAGATTATTCAGAAGAGAAGAAGAAATTTGTTCGATTTCATTCACCACAACCAAATTCGCTGAATTAAGCTGATTGAAATCTATTTGAGCTGAGGAGAAATTAGCAGTTTCAAATTCAGGTTCTGTATAAATCCTATTAAGGAATTTAGCGTCTGTATTTGAAATGATGACTGTTTTTACAGGTTGGTTTTCAGTAATGGTAAAAAACAATTCATTGTCATATCGCAAGCCTGAATCCTCTATTTCTATCCTGCCATTACTTATTTTTTCATTCTGAAGTATAAAATCAATTTTTCCTATACCATCTTCCAGATCTTTTAAAGTACTCCGTCCCAGTAATTGATCACCGTTGAAAATAGAAATATTTATGGGCTGATTAATTTCACCTATTGATTTCAGCCGGATTCTTAAAGTGAAGTTTTCAGGATTATTAGAATCTATATATGCGCTATCCAGACTAATATTGGATACATCTTCAGGATTCATTTGAATTAAATGATAATTAAGGTTATTATCAATAATTTCTGAAAATATCCCCATGGAATTTTGAAAATCTGAAATTAAGACCAGGTTTTTTTCAGAAGCCTTATCATTTCTGAAGAAATTTTCAGTTTTCAGCTTTATTTCTCTAAGATCTAATTGGTTCTCGGTGAATTGAATATCCTGAAGTTCCTTCTTTAACTCTGGGGTAGAACGATCTAAATAGTTTTTATTATTAGTGAACAGCGCATACACATTCTCATCTTTAAGCTGCTCTATTAGGTGGTTGATAGCGTTTTGCAATAAATTGGACTGCTGTTGGGAGGGCGCCTGCATGCTAAAGGAATTGTCCAGAAATATGAGTGTTTTTGAATCATTCAATGCTTTATCACTTGCAGGAATAAATGGTTGGGCAAATGCCAATACCACACACGTAATAATTAAGAGACGTGTGATAAGGATCAGGAATTTTTTTAATCTGGAACTTTTTCTTGTTTCCTGAATCACTTTTTTCAGGAATTTCACATTGGTGAAATCTTCTTTTTGAAATTTTCTTAGTCGGAATAAATGAACTATCAACGGAATTATTAGAAGAAATAGCGCATAGAGTAATTCCGGATGTTGAAAATGCATATTCAGCAATAAGGTTTCTCAAATATAGAAAATGAAATGCGATAGAGAACTATAACCTTTTAATATGAAATTTAAAATTACTTCCCTTATCTGGTTCAGATTCTAAGGAGATGTTTCCTCCCATAGATTCAATAAGCTTTTTAACGGTAGCGAGGCCTATGCCACTGCCAAGATTCCCTTCACGATCTGCCGTTTCTAGTGTAGTGAATAAATCAAAAATATCTTTAAATTTTTCTTTTGGAATCCCTTTTCCGTTATCCTTGACTTCAAAAGTATAAGATAATTCGTCTTTTGAAAAAGTGATATCTACTTTCCTTAAATCCTTGTCGTTGTATTTCAGGGAATTACTAATGAGGTTCATAAAAACCTGGGTGAGTGCGGCTTTGTTCACATTATGCAGCATAACATCGTCTGGATAGGTGATCTGGATATCATCTGAAACCTGATAGAGGTCTATAATGCCTTTAAGCATTTTCCTAAGATCTACATTGGTGTAATCTTTTTCCATTACATGATCGCTACGGTAAAAGCTTAAAATTCCGTCTATATAATTACGAAGCGAGTAGGAGGATTCCATCAGGAACTCCAGGTACTGCTCAGTATCTTCATTAAATTTACCTTTATTTTCATCTTTTAAAAGCTCACTCAAAGAGATTATATTGGCCAAAGGCGATTTGAGGTCGTGAGAGACCATGCTGGCAAATTTTTCGAGCTCTTTATATTTCTCCTTGAGCTTTCTTTGAACCTCATAAAGCTTATTCTTTTGTTTTCTGAATTCAAAAAGTTTTAAGGTTTGCTGGGCAAGGGCATTTAATGATTGTTTTTGTTCTTCAGAAAGTTGTCTCTCTTCGGTATCGAAAATACAAAAGACTGCTATAGCATGACCCTGTGGATTGAATAAGGGGACACCGGCATAGAAGGAAAATTCACGGTCATAGATACCTTTTGCTTTTCTAAAGACTTCAGGATCTTCAGACCGATTTATTATAAATAAGGATTTTTCGCTATGAATGGCTCGATCACAAAATGAATTTCGCCTATCAATTTCTTCAATCTTCGCTCCATAAACTGATTTATTCCAAATCCTTTGTTCATCAACGATACTAATTTTTACCACGGGTACATGGCAAATATTGGCAGCAAGAAAGGTTAGATTATCATAATCTTCATCTGGCCCGGAATTTAAAATATTGTACTCTTTCAACGCATCTCTCCTGAGCTTTTCATTGAATGGAATTAATTTATGTTGCATGCCCCGATTGAATCTTTTTTAAAGTTATTTAAAAAAAAATAACTTTTACCAAAAAAAATCCTAATCTACTGCATCTTCACGCTTTATGGTAAAATTAAAGGTTGTGCCTTTACCTTCTTCTGAAATTAATTTTATAGTCCCACCAAGGCTTTCAATTAAATTTTTAACGGTAGAAAGTCCTATACCATGGCCTTTTTTACCACTACGGTCCTTTTCAGCAGCTATTGTAAATAGATCAAATATCTTAGTTTGCTTTTTTAATGGAATTCCAATACCATTATCACTAATGCTAAAATTAAAGAACTCAAGGTTTTCGGTGCAATCAATTTCAATTACTATTTTCTCCTGGTTGTTATACTTTAAGCTATTGCTAATCAGGTTCATGAAGATCTGTCCTAATGCAGCACTATTCCCATACAATTTCAGATTATTATCCGGCAAATTGATTTCACAGTTTTCGGCTATTTGGAGAAGGTCTATAATATCTTCCAGGAGATCGTTCAGAAAAAATTCTTCTGTTTTACCTTTAGTTGTGCTATTACTGGAATAATGTTCTAAAATCCCGGTAATATAATCACTAAGGGTCAGGCCGGAATGTTTCAGATAATCTATATATTCCAATCCCTGTTCATCCAGCTTATTAGAATACTTAACTTTAAGCATATCTGCCGTTAAGATCATATTGGCGAGCGGCATCTTTAAATCATGGGAAACTGTGCTAGCAAATTCTACTAAGGATTTATTGTTTTCATCCAGTTCCTGTTTTAAATCTTCAAGTGCTTTATTTTTTCTTCGGGATTCAAAGAGCATTTCCACCTGCTTTCCCAGTGCCTTTAAAGCAACTCTTTGATTTTCATCCAGGTGATGCTCCTTTGAGTCATACACACATAAAGTCCCCATTGGTAAACCCTTACTGTCTAAAAGAGATATTCCAGCATAATAGCTGATAGGCGTTTCACTGGTAACAAATGGATTATCCCTGAATCTTTCATCTTTGGTAGCATCCGGAACTTCTAATAACGTTTCCGGGTCTAAAATGGTATGACCGCAAAATGACTCTTCTCTGGAAGAACCTATAAGATCGGTACCCAATTTAGACTTGAACCAGTTATTTTCAGAACCAATCATATTTATAACAGCAATTGGAGTCTGGCAAATATAACTGGCAAGCTTGGTAATACTATCATATGCCTCTTCAGGAAGACTGTCAATAATATCCAGACTTTTTAGAGATTCCAGTCTCTCTAGTTCACTGATAGGTACTGCAGGACTGATCATTTTAAGAAAAAATTAAGAAGTGTAAAGTAACTCAAATATACTGAGATTTCCAAGTGCTAAAAACCGTTCTTTTCAAAGACACCCAGGCCAAAAAGAGCAAAATCGTATTTCACAGGATCTTGTGCATCCATTTTTCTCAAATTTGAATCTAGTTCGGCCAATGCCTTGGAATCATTCATTTTTCTTTTCAGGATACCCAATTTTCTTGCCACGTTTCCGGAATGAATATCTAGTGGGCAAGAAAGTTGAGACGGGGAGAGGCTTTCCCACAGGCCAAAATCTACTCCTTTTCCATCATTTCTAACCATCCATCTTAAAAACATATTAATACGTTTTGCAGCAGACTTTTTTAATGGATCGCTCACATGTTTTTCGGTTCTCTTTGGGTGGGGCAGTTCAAAAAAGGTATTTTTAAATTGATGTATAGAAGGCTGTAAACTAGCTTTTTCAGCATGATTGTGAAAAACAGCTTCTAATCCACCGTGCTTTAAATAAATGTTTTTTAAAGCTTTAATGAAATATTTTAAATCTTCAGCATTGAAAGTTCGATGAACAAAACCATTCAGATGTTCCAGATCATTTTCTTCATGATTCAAAATGAATTCATATGGACTCATGTCCATTAACTTCATAAGTTTTTCTGAATTATTTAAAATACTTTTTCTATTACCCCAGGCGATCGTTGCGGTTAGAAATCCAGCGACCTCAATATCCTCTTTTCTGTGGAATAAGTGTGGAATCTTAATAGGATCAGATTCAATAAATTTTGGGGTATTGTACTGTTCAACTTTGAAGTCGAGAAAAGTTTTTAATTCAGCTCTATTCAAAAATCTAAGCCTTTATTTGATTCAACAATTTCACCGTCCACCATAGTCAGTTTCCGGTCGGCCATATTTGCAAGTTCCTCATTATGGGTCACGATTACAAATGTTTGCTCAAACTCGTCCCTTAACCGAAAAAATAACTGATGTAGATTTTCAGCAGATTCGCTATCAAGGTTCCCCGAAGGTTCATCAGCAAAAATTACTGCGGGATTATTGATCAGGCTCCGGGCTACGGCTATTCTTTGTTGCTCTCCACCGCTCAGTTCTCCCGGTTTATGGGAAGCCCTATTTTCGAGTCCTAGAAAACTTAGAAGTTCCATCGCTCGTTTTTCAGCATCCTTTCTTGGGGTTTTTTTAATAAACGCAGGAATACAAATATTTTCCAATGCGGTAAATTCTGGTAATAATTGATGAAACTGAAAGATAAATCCAATATGCTTATTTCTGAATTTTGAAAGCTCTCTGGATTTCAAGCCGTAGATACTGGTATTATTGATTTCTAATGCGGAATTTTTTTTCTTTGATGGTTTGTCCAGGGTGCCCATAATTTGTAAAAGTGTGGTTTTTCCCGCCCCAGAAGCACCTACAATAGATACAATTTCACTTTTTTTGATATGCAGATCTACAGATTTTAGAACATGAAGATCTCCATAGTATTTATGAATGTTTTTGGCAATTATCATCTACGAAAAATAAGAATCCCGAAAATAGCCAAATTAGCCAGATTCGCCAAGTTTAACCGCGGAATAAGTTTTTGACCTTATTATAATCTATAAAATATACCACCCTAAGACTCACATTATGTCTCGCTGGCCGGTCAAAAAGATTATCGAGGCTTTCTTCAAAATTGAGATTGCTCAATTTATCCTCATTAAATATTGAATTTCGGTAGAGTAATACAGCCTCGCTCCCCGGAGCAAATTGCCACCTGTAACTTAGATCCAGGTTCCATATATTGAAATTGGCATCGGGATCATTTGCATTGGTAACCTTATAGTCTATAGCTTTAAGCTTTCCTTTTTCTATTAATTCAGAATAAGAATTCTCTGCAAAACTCGCTGTAGACCAGAAATGTCTGAAACTCAAGTTAAGTCCCTGCCTGGTATTAAAATTATAACTGCCGTTTAAAGAATTTTCAATACTCTTTTGATCCCTAATTCCGAAGATAATTTGATCCCTTTTTTGCATCACAAAGCTAGGCCTGTCATTTTGATAAGAATATTGAAATTCATAGACCATGTTAAATTTACTGCTGAAGCGGTATCTTGGTTCCAGACTAATATTGAAATCACTTTGCGAGGTCTTATAGTATTCTTCAAAATAAAGTCTGATATCATAAGCAAATGTTTTCCTGTAATCTGTGGAAATAAAGCCACTCAGGCTTCCGAAAGGTTTGTAAAGAACATAAGTGTCTTCAGCTCTTGGTTCAAAATAGTCCTTGAATTCTGAATTGATATCCATAGATCCTCCAAAGGCAAATCTATCCCTGGTGCTGGCAAAGAATTCACCACCTATGCCTGTGTTTACCGTGACATTAGGCTTATACCTCCTAAGATGTTGTCCATATAACCCAATTCTATAATTATTATAATTGCCAGTAGGCTCAAAGATTTGATAAGAAAGACTCCCCGAAAAATTATTATAGTTATTAGTGAAATTAATGCCCAGGTCATTGATATCATAGGTCTCATTGGCAAAATCATTGGCTATCTGATAACGAATATTGCCTTTAGTCCTTTCTACGGAAAGGAAAGAAGCAAAACCGGTTTTATTCTGTCCGGGTAAATTGACATTACTCATCTTAGCCTGGCCTTCAAAATTGAAGGAATTGTTTTTGTTATAAATATCAAATAGAAATCCGGTCACATTTCCATCTCTGAAATGACCATTACGAGTAACGTTTGTGTTAATCAAAGAAATTGAAGAATTTTTATTGAATCGTTGATCCAGCACAAAAATATTGTAATTGGCAGGAGCTTCAGTAATTTTAGAACGTGTTGCTCCTGTGATAGTATCGCGAAAGATGGCTTCTGCTTTATTGGTTATGGCATTAAAAAAGCCCACTCCCAAGCCTCTTTCTGTTCTTCCAGATACTTTCAATGCATTTAGAAGATCGGTTCTATCAGGATTTTCCAGGACTTCTTCATTTTCCAGCAATTCTGTCTGGGCTGCATTAAAACCAATAGGCGTACTACCAATCCTTCTGGAATAAAAGAGATCACCTTTATTGAATAATTCTGTGCCTTCTGTAAAAAAAGCCCTGTTCTCACCAAAAACCTGTTCAAAGGGACCAAGGTTTAATACAACTTCATCATAAGCAGTCTGACCAAAATCTGGAACCAAAGTCATGTCCAGTGTAAAAGAATCGTTGATGCCATATTTGAGGTCCATTCCCGCATTAAAATTAAATTCTGTATTTCCGTCAAACTGGTCAACTTCCATTGAGGTAAAAGGGTATAGACTAAGACGAACCGGTGGATCAATTTTTGAAATTCCTTTTAAAAGACCGGTATATTGACTGAATTGTCCCACAGATTTATCTACGTAGTTCCAAACATAGGTCTCGTTTAAATGAGTGATCTCCCTGGCAAATTGAATTCCCCAAAACTGAGTGGGTTTTTCTGGAAACCTAAGTGCAGCATAAGGAATCTTAATCTCTACATACCATCCCTTTTCATCTTGTGAAATGGCCGACTCCCATACCACATTATAAGCATAATCTTCATTATTACCTGTAATTCGTGCATCTGCCTGTGTGCCTGCCGAGGTTACTATAAACCTGGTTTGGTTTTCACCATCATCATAAGTATTAATGTCGATGAAAAAGAATTCAGATTGATTAATATTATCCCGCTGGGTAAACTGGCGCAAGATTTTTTCAGGATTTTTCTCTTTCAAAAATGCTGAAATATAGATAGCTTCATCATCGTATAAAATCCTGGCGACAGTTTTATGTGATTCAGGGATGGGATCACCGTCCCCAGGTTCAACCATTACAAAATCTTCTGCAACGGCAACGGTTTCCCAGACCTTTTCATCAATAATTCCATCTATTTTTGGAGGATTTTCAATTTTATGGGTCATATAAACCTTCCTAGCTTTTGAGCTATTCTGGGAATAAGAAAAAGTACAGGAAATCAATAGAAATAAAAATAGATAGCGATTCAGGGGCATTGATTGTGGAATTGTCATTTTAAAAGCTTTCAAATGTATTGTTGAAATTCATAATTGGCAAAACAATTCTATAAAATCACGTTAAAGAATCGCTTTTTTGTTTATTTAAAAACTAAATTTGCTAAACAAAATTATGATATTGTTTTTATGACAGAAACGAAATTGAAAAAGGCTACACTGGCTGGGGGATGTTTTTGGTGTACCGAAGCTGTTTTTCAAAGATTGGAAGGAGTAGAACAAGTGCGGTCTGGTTTTACAGGAGGGGTTATTAAGAACCCCGCATATCGTGAAATAATCACCGGGAGGACTGGGCATGCGGAAGCTATTGATATCGACTTTGATACAGCCAAAATCAGCTTTGAAGAATTATTGCTGGTATTCTTTGCCACACACGATCCAACTACACTCAATAAACAACAGAACGATGTAGGAACCCAATATAGAAGTGCAGTTTTCTATCATGATGAAAAGCAAAAAGTGATTGCAGAGGAAACTATTGCCTTGTTGGAAAGCGAAAAAATGTTTGAAAATCCTATCGTTACTGAAGTAAGTGAAGCTTCAGCATTTTATATTGCAGAGGAAGAGCATCAGGATTTTTACAATCAACACAGACAGCAACCTTACTGTCAATATATAATTGACCCAAAGATCACTAAGCTGAAAAAATTATTTTCTGATAAATTGAAATAAATAGCATGTCTTATAAATACTTTGAAGAATATAACCAGGAAATCACCGAAAATATGAAGAACAATTTTCGTTCTATTATTGAAGGTGTAGGGGAGAACCCCGAAAGAGAAGGAGTGATTAAGACTCCCGAACGTGCCGCAAAAGCGATGCAGTTTTTAACCCAGGGATATTCCATGGATGCAGAAGAAATTCTTAAAAAAGCTGTTTTTGAAGAGAGTTATGATGAAATGGTGGTGGTAAAGGATATTGAACTTTATTCCCTATGCGAACATCATATGCTACCTTTCTTCGGAAAAGCTCATATCGCGTATATTCCTAACGGAAAAATTATTGGTTTAAGTAAGCTTCCAAGAGTGGTAGATGTATTTGCCCGTAGATTACAGGTTCAGGAAAGGCTTACTCACGACATTCTAGAGTGTTTGAACGAAACTTTGCAACCTCAGGGAGTCGCTGTGGTAATTGAAGCGGTACACATGTGCATGATGATGCGTGGAGTTCAAAAGCAAAATAGCGCCACTACCACTTCAGGTTTTCGAGGGCAGTTTAAGGAAATAGAGACCAGAAATGAGTTTCTGAAGCTTATAAGCTCAGATCTGAGATAATTTTCTGGCATCTTATTTGCTTTATTTTAAGAAGAATCAAAAGAATGAAATTATTTAAAAATAAAATCTTTATAAAGGGACTTGTTTATGATCTGGCTGGTATGGCTACGGTGGCAATCCCTGTTATTGGCCCTTTTTTAGATATTCTATGGGCGCCATATGCAGCAAAAAAAATGACGGAATTATATCCCGGTAGAAAAGGTAAATTAGCTTCGGTATTGGTTTTTCTTGAAGAGATATTACCAGGAACTGACGTTATTCCAACTTTTACTCTAATGTATCTATATACTTACGTATGGAAGAAGGAGCCTTCAAATGTTAGAGTAATTGAAGTAGAAAGCTACTAGGGTTATCTCAATTATAAGATAATAAAAAAGGCTGTCAATTTTGTGACAGCCTTTTTTATTGGATACTATTTAGATTTTTTTGATAGACTAATTATATTTTAATATTGGCCGAAAACATGATGTTTCTCCCTATGTTGAAAATACCATCCGGCTTTAGCCTGGATAAATGAGAAATATATGTTTTGTTGAGCAGATTGGTACCACTTAAGTTCAGGTCTAATTGTACCTGATCAAGTTTTAAAACTGTTCCTACACCTGCACCTAATAGGTTGTACCCAGCGGTTTCCGATTCAAATCTCCCCGGATTATTCTGATCAAATACACTCCGAAGTCTTACAAAAGTATATTTCTCAGTAAATGTCTTTCCTCCTTCAAACTCAATTCTCAAAGTATTGGTTAAAGAATTTGCAGGAATCAGAGGCAAGTAACCACCCTGGTCCAATTCACCCGTCACGGTTTCAAAACTACTTTCAAGGTGCAACCAGTCTAGCGGGTGGGGGTGAATATGAATTCCTATTTCACCTCCATACAAATTCGCATTTGCCTGTTCATAACGAAATACAGGCTCTTCCTCTATAGTCTCATTTGTTGGATTAATAAAGATATAGTCGCTCACAGAATTCGTAAAAGCATTTACAAAAGCCTCAAAATGTTCATTCCTCCATTCCAGGGCCAAATCTACCTGAAAATTTTGTTCATTATTAAGATTCGGGTTTCCAATTTCATAGCGATTTGCTCCATTGTGGTCTCCGTTTGAAGTTAGTTCAGATAAATTAGGTGCACGAAATCCACTGGCAAGATTAAGCCTGGCAATGAATTTCTGGTTGAAATGATATTTTGCTCCCAGCGCAGCATTAAAACTGTTGAAACTTCTATCCACACTTTCAATCACATCAGTGTTTTCTGCGGTAAATGCATCGGTTTCAAGATTTCGAGTGTCGAATCTTAAGCCTCCCTGAAAATCCCAACTTTCTAAGTGATAGTGGGTAGTGGCGAATATTCCGAAGTCCAGTGTTTCAGCATCTGGGATCAAAATTTCTTCCCCAAAATTACGATTGGTTTGGTACATCCCCTGGATCCCTGCAATGGTTTCGAAGTTTCCGATTTTAGGAAGATTGTACTTGATATTATAGCTTAAGGTTTCCAAATGCATCTCCAGTGCTGGTTCTTCAGCAGCTTCTTCTATATGTTCTTCTTCATCATCATGCTCTTCTT